>JAQCEJ010000188.1 GCA_027618475.1 Planctomycetota bacterium
CCACTCTCCCCATCCCCCACTCCTTCTTCCATCAATTCCCCACATACCGCGCATACAACCCCTTCGCCACCGCTGCGTCGTCCGTCCCTTGCACGATCGCGCGGCCGTCACGAAAGATCGTCAGCTCGGTCTCGCTGTTCGTCAGGCGAAATCTCAACAAAAACGGGTTCGCCTGGATTTCTCCCGCTGTTGCCAGGCGCTCGGCGAGCTGGTCGAGATCGAGCGTCTTTCGCTCGGAGGGGGAAACCTGCACCGCATTTCTCCCGCAGAGAACCGTCGTCTGCGAGCCGGCCCGGCCTGAGAGCCATAAGCGCTCGCCATGTTGGCACGCCGGGCAGTCGGCGCGATCGCGGAGATCGGCGAGACTCATCCGCCGAAACGTCGTTTGCCAGATGTCGATGATCGTCAGCATCGGCTCGATCTCATCGGCGTGACCGGTGAGAATCTTCAGCGCCTCGACGCATTGAAACGACGCGAGAATGCTCACCGTCGGGCCGAGGATGCCGGCAGTGTCGCAGGTTTGCGTCGTACCGGGGTCGGGAACCTGATCCATCAGGCACCGCAAGCACGCCGACTGATTCGGGAAGATCGTCATGAACTGCCCGTGACTGCCGAGACACCCAGCGTAAATCCACGGAATCCCCGTTTCGAGCGACGCGTCGTTGATCAAGAAGCGAATTTCGAAATTGTCGGTACCGTCGAGAATCAGGTCGACGCCGCGGGCGAATTCGAGAATGTTCGTGTGATCGATGTCGGCGACGATTGGTTCGAGTGTCACCTGATGATTGATCGCCTTGAGTTTCTGCGATGCGGCGATCACTTTCGGCAGTCGTTCTTCCACATCGAGTTCGTCGAACAGAACTTGTCTTTGCAGGTTGCTGAGATCGACGAAATCGCGATCGACGATCCGCAGATGTCCGACGCCGGCCCGCGTCAGCGTCTCGGCGATGACCGTTCCCAATGCGCCGCAGCCGCAGAGCAGGACGCGGCTCGCGCGCAGCCGTTCCTGGCCTGCTTCGCCGATCGGTGCAAACAAAATCTGCCGGCTGTATCGCTTGAGGTCGTCGTTCATCTCTGACAAATCCAGGTTGAAAATCTAAAAAATGAATCTTCCAGCGACCATTGTAACGCCCGACGATCACAAACAAAACAATTCGCGAAAACGGGCCGATTTGCGATTCCCTCGACGCCGTACCAGAGTCAAAGTGCGCCGACATTGATCGTGCGCGCAACGTTTGCCGGTATGAATGGGAACCTGTCGCAACTCATTACAAGGAGCCATCGATGTCGACGATAAGACGAGACCAGACGAAAGTGATCTTGCCGCGGTGCGGACAGGATGAGTTCTGGAACTTCATCAAAGAGCAGTACGCTCATGAAACACCGCTACGGTGGAAGTATCTCGCCATGCTGGCGCTGCGTGAAAACGCCGGCTGGCCGCTCGAACAAATCGGACTCGTGTTCGGACACCCCAAAGGGCATGTCACCCGCTGTCTCGCAGCAATCAAACACGAACTCCGCACCCGCTTCGATCGTGCCCCGGAATGGCTCGGCATGGACGATTAAGTGGGGGGTTAGGGGTTGGGGGTGAGTCAAAAATTTCTTCAGCTTACCACGATTTCGAATGTCAATCACTCAACAGGTCATCTCATGGAAATTCGTCGTATCGCGATCGATGAACTCAAGCCTGCGCCGTACAATCCGCGACGGTCGCTCACTCCAGAATGCCGACGATATCGGAAGCTGCAACGCTCGATTCGCGAATTCGATCTGGTGCAGCCGCTCGTCTGGAACGAACAGACCGGCCATGTCGTCGCGGGAAATCAACGCTTACAGATTCTTCGCGACGATGGCGTCGGCGAGGTCGATGTGGTTGTCGTGTCGTTGCCGTTGACGCGCGAGAAAGCCCTCAACATCGCTCTCAATAATACCGCCGTCGGAGGAGAATGGGAGACGTCCCAACTGCTTGAACTTCTCGAAGAGTTACATCGCTGTGACGACATCGACTCGACTCTTACCGGCTTCGACGACGATGAACTTCGATCGCTGACGCTCGCACCTGTCGATACGTCTCTTCCCGACGAACTCGATTCGACCGATACCGGTCGGGTCGTCGTTCGCTTCGATGTCGCCGTCGATCACTGGGACGCGGTCAAAGCCGATCTCGACCCGCTAGTCGCCGCACATCGACTGCACCTGCATGTGAAACATCCGCGTGAACGTAGCGAGTAAACCAGATCGTCCGCAGATGTTCGCAGCGGGTCAGACGAGCAGATCAGAAGTATGATATGGCCGCGAAAAAACGCAAAAGACGCAAAAGAGGAAAGACGTTAGCTGTCCTGTTTCTACATGTTGTGGTTTTTAAATGGGGGGTCTCTTTACAAGTCATTTCATGACCCTCTGGACGACGGATATTTTAGGGTAATATGAACGTTATTTCTGTCGCCAACCGGGTTATGAAACCAGTTCTATTCATTTTTTGCGCCTTTTGCGTTTTGTTGCGGCCATACCATTCTTTTTCTTCTGGCCCGTTCCTCTGCGTAAATCTGCGGAACATTCCCCTTTTCTTTCCAACAATGACATCGCGATAAACCGTCTTATGAAACTCAACGTAGCGTACGAATTTCATCCCCGGCAACTCTCGGTGCATGCCTGCGAGGTCATGGATCATTTCGGCATCGGTTTCGAACAGGGAAAAAACCTCGTCGCCGAAAATGTCGACCTGCCGATCGCAGCGGGAGACATCGTCGCCTTCACCGGACCTTCGGGTTCGGGAAAATCGAGCCTGCTTCGTGCCGCGGCGGCTCAACTCGACGGCGTTGTCGATATGCATGCCCTGGAGCTTCCCGACACGATTCTGGTTGATGGACTCGGACGACCGCTCGCCGAGTCGCTCGAATTGCTTTCCGCCTGCGGGTTGAGCGAAGCGCAGCTGATGCTGAGAACCCCCGGCGAGTTGAGCGACGGACAACGATATCGCTATCGGCTCGCGTATGCGATTTCTCGCGGCGCACGCTGGATTCTCGCCGACGAATTCTCGGCGTCGCTCGATCGCATTCTCGCCAGAACCGTTGCCTTCAACATCGGCCGGCTGACGGCGAAGTGGAACTGCGGATTCCTCGTCGCATCGACTCACGAAGATATTCTGCGCGATCTGCAACCGACGTTGCACGTTCGCTGCCGATTGAACGACGCCCCTTCCCTCGAACGACGCGAACGTCGCAACGAACGAATCAGCTTTGCGGGTGAACTCACCGTCGGCACGGGATCGAAAGCCGACTGGGAGCCGTTCGCACGCTGGCATTATCGCGGCAAACATCTTGGCTTCATTCGGAAGGTGCTGCTGTTACGACACAACGACGATCCGGTCGGCATTTGTGTATTCACCGCGCCGTGCCGTTCGCTCAAACCACGAAATCGTTACTTCGGCATCGGTGCCAAATGGACGGGCCTGCAATTGCGCGCCCTCAATGCACAGCTTGTGACCCTGTCTCGCGTGGTGTTGCATCCGACGTATCGTGGAATCGGCCTCGCCCCCCGCTTCGTGCGTCGCTGTTGCGAACAGATACCGTTTCCCTGGATCGAAACATTAACAGAGATGGGGCACATCAATCCGTTTTTCGAGAAGGCGGGATTTACGCGTGTCGGTCAATGTGATGCTGCCGAACGATCGCTCGCCGAACATTCTGCCATTTACGCCGGTTCCTCGGCCACTTTGGGAGTCAAACAAAAACCTCATGGACGACAACACCTTCTCTCACGGGCAACCCACGACAAAAGCCGTCACGCCACCCCCGTCTACTACATCTTCGACAACCGCGTCGCCGCTCGCCGAGAACGAGCCCCCTCTGCCCTCGACGGCGAAGAAGAGGGGTTCTCTCTCTACGTCGAAATATAAGCGGCCTCGAATGCTCTCGCGCACAGAGCAAAAAGCCTTTCTCGAATGGATTACGCGCGGTGCGAGTGCGATGGCGGCGTGTGCCGAAATCGATGTTTCGCTCGAAGAGGTCGAACGAACGAAAGAACGATGCGACTGGTTTCGCGAACGTTACCACCAGGCGACCGCCGCCCTCACCGAAAACGTCTTCGCCGTATTGTATCGGGCCGCCATGAAGGGGAACTTCGCCGCCATAAAATTCTGGCTCGAACACCACACGGCGGGTGAATTCCATCGGAATAGCGAATCGCCCGGCGTTGCCGATCCTCTGGAACAAATGACCGACAATGAACTCATTGAACTCGCGAAATCGCAAGGCCTTAATTGTTCGGATTAACGCCCAGCACGAACTGAAACGCCGCGCCGCACGCACACATCCGTCGGCGTTCCGCCGGATGTTACGGATGTCCGATCAGTACGCGCTGCCGTGGGGATCGCAAATTCAGCCGTGGCAAGAACAGGATTTTCAACACCTTGACGACGCCTGGCGAAAGCTCGCCGGTCATCCGGTGGCGAGCAAGTACAACCGCGCCTATCTCGAACGGCCGCGCGGACATTCCAAGACCACCGACACCGCCGTGCAACTCGCGTGGATCCTCTTATACTCCCGGCTGCCGCGCTCGGGCCTCGCCGTCGCCGCCGACCGCGATCAATCGGCGCTCATCCGGCAGGCGATCGCGCGGCTGGCGCGATTGAACCCCGCGCTCTGCGAACCGCTCGTGTTGCGTAACCACGCGGTTATCAATCCCGCGAATCAGAGCCGCTTGGAAATCATTTCGTCCGACGTCAAAAGCTCGTACGGCATGCTCCCCGACTTTGTGATCTGCGACGAATTGTGCCATTGGTCCGACGCCGAGTTGTGGTACTCGCTTCTCTCGGCGGCCGCGAAACAACCGCACTGCCTGCTGATCGCGCTGACGAACGCCGGCGTCGGCCGCGGCTGGCAATGGGAGATCCGCGAAGCGGCCCGCACGTCGGCGAACTGGTACTTCTCATCGCTCGACGGCTGTCACGCCCCCTGGATCGCCCCCGACTGGCTCGACGAACAACGCCGCTTGCTGCCGACGCCGTTGTTCAATCGGTTATGGCTCAACGAATGGCAACATTCCGACGGCGAGTTCGTGACGCTCGACGAAGCCGACGCCTGCATCGACCCGGCTCTGACACGGCGTGATGAAGGCCTGCCACATCATAGCTATGTCGCCGCGATCGACTACGCCGAAAAGCACGACGACACCGTCGGCATCGTGGTCCATAGAGAAGGGGAAAGATTGATCGTCGACCGCCTGGATCTCGTGAGCCCCACCCCCAGCCGTCCGGTTCCGATCCGCTGGGTCGAAGAATGGATCGAGCAGACGGCAGTCCGGTTTTCGCCGATCGAGTTCGTGGTCGATGAGTATCAATTGCTGGGAACGATCCAGAAGTTGAGCAACCGGTATCCGATCGTCCGGTTCCCCTTCGCCGGCGGCAAAGGGAACCACGCCCTGGCACTGTCGCTGAGAAGATTGATCGTCAATCAAGAAGTGAGTTGGTACCCCGGTTGCGGCCAGCGGATCAGTTCAAAAGCACGCGACGACCTCGCGACCGAATTGGCATCGCTGCATTTGATACAG
>JAQCEJ010000064.1 GCA_027618475.1 Planctomycetota bacterium
GAGCCACTCGTCCGTCGCGACCTGCAAAAACTGGTCGCCCGATTGCGGGCAATCCCAGGAATCCACGACATTGGTGTGACGACTAACGGCATTCTATTAGCCGATCAGGCACAAGGTTTATATGACGCCGGACTGCGAAGAATCAACATCAGTCTCGATGCCCTCAGCCCCGAAAAATTCAAGGAAATTACCCGTCGAGAAGGCTACGAGCAGGTTATCAAAGGGATCGAAGCGGCTCAATCCGTCGGTTTCGATCCGGTGAAAGTGAACGCCGTTTCGATTCGTGGCATGACCGAAGACGAGATCGTGCCGTTCGGCCATCTGGCGAGGAACACTGGAGTCGAAATACGTTTCATCGAGTTTATGCCGCTCGATGCAGATAATGCCTGGGAACGCGACAAAGTCCTCTTCGCGCAAGAAATCGTCGATCGTCTTTCGAGCGAAATCATGCCGCTGGTGGCGATTCCCGACAGCGATCCACGCGCCCCGGCCAGCGAGTTTACGTTCGCCGATGGCAAAGGCCGCATCGGTTTTATTGCCTCGGTGAGCCAGCCGTTCTGCCTGAAATGTAACCGCTATCGTCTGACAGCTGACGGAAAATTGCGGAATTGCCTGTTCAGTCTCGATGAGACCGATATCAAGTCGCTGCTGCGTGATGGAGGGAGTGACGACGACATCGCCGCAGCTATCCGGCAGAGCATTCACGAAAAAAAGGAAGGGCACGAAATCAACACGGCCCGCTTTATTCAACCGCACCGCCCCATGTATTCAATTGGCGGTTGACGAGAGCATGAAATTTCCACCACGAAGACTAACGTGAATTCCCGCATCTATCTCGATAATGCCGCAACAAGTTTCCCGAAACCGGAAGCGGTTTATCGCGCAGTGGAGACGTATCATCGCGAGTTGGGGACAGCGGTCGGTCGCGGTGCATATCGCGTTTCGATAGCCGTTTCGCAAAAGATCCGATCTTGCCGGAATCGAGCCGCAGTGCTGTTGGGAGCTGAATCTCCTGAAAGAATCGTTTTTACTTTCAATGGGACCGACAGCCTCAATACAGTCATCCATGGCTTGTTCAGTCAGCAGTCCGGCGGACATGTTGTTACAACTGCCGCCGAACACAATTCTGTATTGCGACCGCTGCGGATGCTGGAACGCCGAAAGCATTGCGAAGTCTCCGTTGTCCCGCTGGATGATGTTGGCCGCTTTGCGTCGGGTGATATCGAGCGGGCGCTGCGTCGCGAAACCCGACTCGTGGCGATCACCCACGTCTCAAACGTGACCGGAACGGTTCAGCCGATAGAAGAGGTTGTTGAGGTCTGTCGTCTACGGCGGATTCCGGTATTACTCGATGCAGCGCAGTCAGCGGGTCATCTGCCGATTGACCTCAAGACATTGCCGGTCGATTTCCTGGCATGTCCGGGCCATAAGGGATTATTCGGGCCGCTCGGGACGGGAATTCTCTACATCCGTTCTGGTCTGGAAGACCGGGTCGGAAGCCTCAGGCAGGGGGGAACCGGCACGCAGAGTGAGCTCGATGAGCAACCAAGTGAAGTCCCTGAGAAATATGAATCGGGAAATCATAACGCACCAGGGCTCGTCGGACTCGACGAGGGACTTGCCTATGTACAAGAGCGAACCGTCATAATGCTTCATGAGCACGAACTCACTTTGACGGCCCAACTTCTCGAAGGACTGAATGGTATCAGCAAAGTCACTGTGTACGGACCCCGAGAAATTGAAGGTCGCGTGGGTGTCGTCAGCTTCAACGTCGCGGGTTATTCCTCGCAAGATGTCGCAGCGATTCTCGATGCTTCTACCGGTATTGAAGTCCGATCAGGATTACATTGTGCCCCGCTGATTCACCGCGCCCTCGGCACCGCCGAACGGGGAGGAACAGTGCGCATCAGCATCGGAGGCATGAACACCGCTGATGATATCGACCGTGCTATCGATGCGATTCGACAATTGTAAAATGCGAATGCGATCACACATCGTCATTGTCGAGAAAATACTTTGACACAGCAATGTCGTGATTTCTCTACGAACGCTGTAGCGGATTCGTTTCATCACGCCGATTTCGATTCCGGAACCGGAATAAGTTTCGGGATGGCGACCTTCATTCCCATTATTCTGCCGTGACGGCCGACCAACGTGCGAAAACGGTCTTCGAGAAAATCGTACATCTCGCGAGGCGGATGATCGGCCAGATACTCGTCGACCATCACCCCCATCTGTCGATCGAATTCCTTCTGACTGTGCGAATGGACGTGATAGCGTCCTTCCATGCGGCGAATATCACCGTCGAATTTCGGACTGATGTGATACAGTTCGTGGACGACGGTAATCATTTTCTCGCGAAACGTCTGGTCGAGAAACCGCGGCAGATAAAACGTGAGAATATACAGCATCTCGCGTTCGTCGACGAACAGTCTCTGTACAGTCCATTTGCGACCTTTACGGGTGGTCGTCAACGATCCATGTTCGAACCGCAACGGTGTGAGTTTCGCCTGCAACCCGTGTGAGACTTGGCTGCGTGCTTGTGCGAAAGTCACAGCGATCTGGTCCATGCGGACGTGCGAAAACTCGTCAACGCGGGCAGCGATATCGCAACACAATAATCGCATGGCATGCGTGAAATCGAATTGAGCCGACGAGTGCATGGTGCGAGAGATTCCTTTCTCCTGCGCATCGAAAACATCTCAAGCCAGATTGATTTCAGGGTAAACCGATTATTCTTCTGACGCCTTTTCTTCGGCGGATTCATTCCCTTCCGCTGAGGCTTCAACCTGCGAAACCGGCGCTGGAGCGGACTCTGTCGGTGCTGTGGATTCAGCTGCGACCGGCATTGGAGAACGACGTTTGCTCTTCACGCGATCCCGTTCGCCGACGAATTCGATGATGGCTTGTGCTCCGGAGTCACCCAGTCGCGGTTTGGCAATGCGTACTATGCGGGTGTACCCACCCGGACGATCTTCGAATCGATCGGCGAGTTCAGTAATAAGAATATCAACTGCTTCTTTGTCCCGAAGGGCAGCGTAGGCACGTCGCTGGAGGTCGACTGCCGGTGCGACCGTTCGAGCCCATTTCTGCCAGTCATCCGACTGACGCCAACGCTTCCAACCTTCGGAATTTCGGGCTTCACTCGTCGCCAGAGGTTCGGCTTCACGATATGCAGCTGCGGTTTTTTTTCCGAGCGTAATCAATTTTTCGACGAATGGACGCAACTCTTTAGCCTTGGGAACGGTTGTGACGATCCGTCCCGCAACCTTCGGTTTCTGAGGATCATTTTCGTCGCTTCGCAGCGTGCGAATCAGACTCACCGCCATATTGCGGAACATGGCTTTACGATGGGTGGCATTGCGGCCGAGTGTTCGACCTCTCATTCGATGTCGCATGGCAGTACTTCAATCTTTCTCGCACGTTCAATTTATTGTTTTTACAGACACCCTGTGGGGACGTCCGGATCGTATTCTTTTTGTGAGGGAAACACCGCCGGGAGAATCAACCGACGGCCATACCTTTAATTGTTTTCTCAGCGGCCGCTGCCCGACGAATGTGGGACTTTCATTCCGAGTCGCAGACTGATGACACCGAGGCGTTCGCGGACTTCGGTCAGCGTCGTCTCGCCAAAATTTCGTACCTGCAGCAATTGATCTTCAGTGCGGGTCACGAGATCGCGGACGGTGTTGATGCCTTCCGACTCGAGACAATTTGTCGCCCGGACCGAGAGATTCAGTTCTGCCAGACTTTGATTCAACTTTTCTTCCAACTCCAGATCGACCGGAGCGTAACCGGTCGCTTCGAGCATGCCACGCAGGCTGGCTTCCGGAGAAATCTCGGGGCCCGGCTCGCGGTAAGTAATAAACGGGTTCAGGTGTTTGCGGAGAATTTTTGCCGCTTCGATCAACGACAGCTCGGGGCTAATCGTCCCGTTGGTCCAGATTTCCATCACCAGCTTGTCGTAGTTAGTGCGTTGTCCGACGCGGGTCTCTTCGATGCGATAACGCACGCGAACGACCGGCGAGAAAATGCCGTCGAGAGGTATCACGCCGACTTCCGTTTCGCGTTCGTATTGTTCCGACGCCGGAACGTAACCGCGGCCGTTTTCGACCGTCATCTCGACATGAAACGGAACGTCATCGGTGAGCGTGGCGATCACCAGATCTTTGTTGAAAACTTCGACCTGATCATCGCAGATCACGTCGGCACCAGTAACGACACCCCGTTCGTGCTTGTCGATTCGCAACGTTTTCGGAGTCACACTGTGGTTTTTGACGATCAATGATTTGAGATTGAGACAAATATCGGTTACGTCTTCAACGACACCGGGTATCGTCGAAAATTCGTGCTGAATCCCCTGAATGCGGGCACGGGTAACCGCGCTCCCTTCAAGGCTCGACAGTAATATGCGGCGGAGACTGTTGCCGATCGTCGAACCGAAACCCCGTTCAAACGGTTCGGCGACAAATTGCCCATATGTCGAAGAAAGACTCGCACGATCGGTTGCCACTCGGCTCGGAAGTTCCAACCCTCGCCAACGAATTCGCATGAATAATCCCCCCTCGTATGATTGTGTCCGGGTTCATCGCTGTCCGATGCGTTCAGCCCGCGATGATCGATCCCGTTCGAATCTCTCGTATTTCGTTTATGTGTCAAATCCATTGATGGCCGATTACACGCGGCGCTTTTTCGGAGGCCGACATCCATTGTGCGGCAACGGAGTAATATCTTCGATCGACTTGACCGACATGCCGCTGGTCTGGAGACCGGTGATCGCCGATTCCCGTCCCGAACCGGGGCCCTTGACAAGAACTTCCATCTCACGGACGCCGAATTTTGCGGCACGCTCGGCACAAACTTCGGCGGCTCGCTGTGCGGCAAACGGCGTACTCTTGCGACTTCCCTTGAAGCCAACCGTTCCGGCGGAGGCCCAGCACAACACGTCGCCATTCACATCGGTGATGGTGACCGTTGTGTTGTTAAATGTCGCCTTGATATGGGCGACCGCTCGCGTGACGTTCTTGCGAACCTTTTTCTTTTTGGCTTTCGACACTCTTCTTGCTCCTCACAGATCGCCGGTCCGGTTTGCGGCCGCTGACGTTGCAGTTTCACTTCTATTTGGATAACAGAGAACAGGCGTCTGTCCACCCCGGTCTGAATCGTTAGACGCTTGTAGACGAAGGCGACGGCCTGAGCTACTGACAATATTTCTTTAGTGTCGCATTTCCTTGACGCCCTTCTTGCCGGCGACCGTTTTCTTAACTCCCTTACGGGTACGGGCGTTGGTACGTGTCCGCTGGCCGCGAACGGGAAGGCTGCGTCGGTGTCGGTACCCACGATAGCTCTGAATCTCGCGTAACCGTTGAATATCCTGCTGAACCTTACGTCGAAGCAGACCTTCAACCTCGTATTCCTTATCCAGAAGATTCGTGATCCGGCTGGTTTCGTCGTCAGTGAGATCGCGCGCCTTAGTCTGCGGCTGGATCCCCAGCTTAAAGCAGATCTCCATAGCTTTGGCATTGCCGATTCCATAAATATACGTCAAGGCGATATAAGTCGGCCTTTCGTTCGGAATGTCGACACCCAGGATACGAGGCATTGCTGCACTTCTCCAAATGTTATGATGAGTAAACGTCGTTCGACGAAATAACGGGGTTAAAAATCATTCATATCACCGGACCGGCTCCACGAGAAGCCGGCCTGGGTGCGATACGTTAACCCTGACGCTGCTTGTGTCGCGGGTTGGACGAACAGATCACATAGATGCGACCTTTGCGTCGGACCATTTTACAACCTTCACAAATTCGACGAACGCTGGCTCGAACTTTCATCGGACAACTCTCCCTGACAGACCATCTTCTTTACCGTCACCGTTGGGACGGGGAATGGTCAGCACTTGCACAACCTTATTGACACCCCGCCCCAGAAAGGGGCGGCTTTTGGCAGACTCATATTACGGTATCTCTCCGCCAATCTTGGTAGATACCATCCTTGTCTTCCGTAAACGGAAGCGGGTGATTATAGACGTGAAGGCGGTTCAGACTCAAGCGAACCCGAAAACTTTTTGTTTTCGGGGGTCGAATTCCGAAATTTCGGCCTCAACTCGATGTCACTGCAACCAATAACTGTACGTAATAACATATTTCGCCGCGATTGTCAGATTTCAAATCATTCGTTTGTGACGTGTATGGGGCTTCCCGATACCTGTGCACATTGCAATTGTTCGTTATACGGAGCCCAGAATCAGGATATTGAGCGATTTGTGCCATCGAAATACGCACCCGCGCACGCCTAATTCCCCGCATCAGAGACCGCGTTCTCATGCAACTTTAACGCCTGGGGAAAATCAATGCCGACGCGCTTGAGCAGTATTTCGGGGTCATTTGGCATGATGTAGATCTTCACCCGCCACCGTTGCTCTTCAGGGGGAGCGTCCGCCGGCATCCATTGGGGATTATTGTGCAGGCATTCCTGCCACGCCTGTGTCATCACGTCTGATGTATCGTTCGCGATCGCCGTAAGGTATTTCTTGTCGCGCGAAATAACTCCCATCACAGGCACCGTGTAGCGGTCGGTGCTGCGGTTGTACCACGTCTGGCCGGTCAATTCTTCGGGCAATTTTTCCCACACGGGATAATATTGCTGCACCCAGGGAGGCTTATTGCGTATATCGTCCGCCGATGCCCGGGGGAGTGGAAACCGTTTCGTATCAAGCAAAAACTTCTGTCCCTTTTCGGTGAAGATAAAACACCGGCTGATGAATTCGGGAAACGGATCAGGATAACTTGCAAAACACTCCTCCGCCCGCTTGACTCGAAAACACAAATTGGGGGACGGCAATTTCTCAGGGAGTTTGCCGGTGGCGTCGACCGTTGTGTCGACCTCGCCTCGCATCTCAAATTCGACCGCTCCTGGTTCCGGTGTGACCCGCGTAATGAGTAACACATGCGGCTGATCATTCGAGCGATGCCGTAATTCGAGACCGCTACCGTCGATTCGTTTGACATCAAAATAGGTCACCTGACTGTGTTCGTAGCAGAGCAGATCGAGAATGCACCCCGGAATACTTGACTCGCGTACCCACACAAAGTGAAACGGTGCGTAGACTGGAGCGAGGTCTTCCATTCGCGTGCCGACATCGGGCACGGGAAGATCGGACCATGAAAATCGCGAATCATCGGCGAATGCGCTCGCAGAGACACACATGAACATAACGGCCAATTCAACGGTTGCTCGCTGATTACGTCGGAACATGTGAAACTCCTTGACCCTGAATTGAAAACAGCAATATCCATTCTCATCGTAACAAACGAGGATTGCGACGCGTAACGCATTGAAACCTTAAAGCTCGGCGCGATACTGCTTACAACCTGGTACCGAATTTACACGTGGAACCTATGTAAAACGATGATGTTGCTGAAAAGCAAAGCCCTCAGTACTGATGGAAGCTGCATCAAACATACAATTACCAATCGCACAGCAACATCAAGATGCCACAATGTCCTTGGCTCGGGTGGTAGATATTATTGGGTGAAAACTCAAAATCATGCGTTCCGATGATTGCGTAGGGATAAGAAATTTAATCATCTTACTCCGTCACGCGAATAACCCGCCGGGCGCGGTGTACCGCGCCGAACATGTCGGTCTCGCGGACTTCGATCGCGTGTGTTCCCGCCGATAGTTCGCTTGGTAGCATTCCACTCCAGATGTGCGACGAATTGATGACCTTCGGCAACGCGGTCCAGGCCCCTTTTTTCAGTTCCAGCAATTCGGTTTCGCGCGCGACAATCGCTTCGTACGCGGGGTCGGGAATCTCCCGCTTCGTTAATGTTATCCACTCACCGTCGCCGATGCGTAACTCGACTGTCGAACGCGCGGAACCAGAGAAGACGTTGACCAGAATCTCGGTCTCGGCGAGTTTGCCGGTGGCGACGACTTCCGGTGCGTAAATCTGCATCTGATAATCGCGTGGGCGTCCCACGGGGACGAATTCGAACCGGTAATCATGACCGTCGAAGACGAGCAGCGAATACCCATTTGGTGCCCCGTCGCGCATCAGTGTATGCGGAATACCGCGTTCGTCGGGGGCTCCGCCCCACCAACTTCCGCACGCGGTGACGTTGATGATGTGATGATGTGGCTGCGGCCCGCGCCAGCCATCTTTTTCGGTGATGAAGTGATGTTCTTGAATATGTTCATGCCCCGAGATTGACATACAGAACGGTCGGTTTTCGATCAGCCGATAGACTTCCTGGCGGTCTTCTACGTCGATCAGCGGGATGTGCATCATCAGCACAACCAGCTGGTCTTCGGGAATGAGTTCGAGATCTCGCTTGATAAACGCGATCTGGTCGGCGTCGAATCCTCCGGTGTATGAACCTTTACCCGAAGCCTCGTCGACCTTCCATTTAATATCGTCGAGCACCAGAAAATGGGTCGGGCCGTAATCGAACGAATAATACGACGGTCCGTAGATGCGCTCGAATGATTCGTTAGCATGTCGGCGATTCCGGGCGTCGTAGTTAATATCGTGATTGCCGATGACGTTGTACCAGGGAATGCCGAGCAGCGCGATCGTGCGGTTGAGTGGTTCCATCGTCCCGAGATCATCGAAGGCGATGTCTCCCAGCGTGACGCCGAACGCGGCGTCGATGCCGATCATTTCTTCGATCACATCATGAGCGATATAGTCGACTTCTTTTTGATTACGCGGCTGAGGGTCGCCGAAAAAGATCGCCTGAAATTGTTCGGGCTCGTCTTGAGCCGTCAACGGAAAATCGACCGACGGGGGCAACTCGCCGGTGGGGGCCACGCCGGGAAATTTCAGTTCGGGCGACCCCTCGGGCTTGTGGATGTAGTAAAACTGAGGCAGCATATCGTCGGAGAGCGGTGTGCGATATCCACTCGGTTTGATGACAAAGATCGCAGTGTCGTCAGTAACCGGTAATTCATATCGACCATCGTCTGCGGTGAGAACAATATCGACGCCATTGGAGACGCGAACATTCGGTAGCGGTGTTTCACCGACGTCGAATTGCCGGTTGCCGTTTTCGTCGTGGAAGACCACTCCCCGAGCCGTGACGGTGGGAGACGAAGCTACGGACGAATTGAAACGGTCGCCGACGATGACACAACAGGCAAGTAATGCCACCGTCAACCCGCTGATGATCCATTCGCGTCGCATGGTGTTACTCCAAGATAAATTGTCGTTGTTGGCAGAATGTGTGCCGTGCGTATTGATGATCTTGTGGTTATAGCCGGGCGATTCACCGTACCAGCCGCTTGAAATACTCCTTCTGCATCTCGCATTCCATCATCGACTTCAGGTTGTTCTTCGCGATCCCCTCGACCAATAACGAAAAGACTTCGCGCGCTGCGGCGGTCACTTGTTCGAGCTCAGCTGGACCTTGTGAAGCGTTAAGGTAAAACGACGCGTAACCGTGGTTGCCACGTTTCGCCATCTCTTGCACGTACAGCGTCGGCAAGATCGCTTTCTGCTCGGCATCTTCGACGGTGAACGACCAGTGTGGATGAATCGGGTGCCCCGTCATTTCGACGGGCATGCCGGTCTCTTTCGCGACGGCGTTGAGTTCTTTCTGAAGTTGCTCTCCAAATCCAAGCAGGTATTTCGGCACGTTGCGTTTTTTGATTTCGCGAAGCGTCGTGAGCGCGGCGATCAGTCCGACGGCTTCTCCCCAGTACGTGCTCGAAATGAACATGCGGGCGGCGGGTTCCATCACATCGCGTTTGCCGACGACGGCCCCCATCGCGTAACCGTTCGAGATCGATTTCGCGAAAACGGCCATGTCGGGTGTCACGCCGAGTGCTTTTTGCGAACCTCCTTCCGACAGACGAAACCCGGTCGAGACTTCGTCGAAGATCAGCACGGTGTTGTGCTCTTTGGCCAATTTCTGGACGCCGGCGAGATATCCTTCGGGAGGAAGTTCCGAACGCATCGGTTCCATAATAACCGCAGCGACTTGCCCTTTGTGTTTTTCGAGCAGTTCGCCGAGCGCCGCGAGTTCGCCGTAGGGAAACGGGAAGCATGTCCCCGTGAGCCCCTTCGGCACGCCGGTCGGTTCGATGCCGCTGAAGAGATGATCGTTAAGATTCCCCTCGACGTGATTGGCGGCTAGATACCAGTCGTGCCACCCGTGATAGCCGCAGAACAGCACCTTATCGCGGCCAGTCGAACCGCGCGCGATGCGAATGGCGACGGCGCACGCCTCGCCGCCGCACCGCGTGTAGCGGACCATCTCGGCGCAGGGAATCGTGCTGACGAGTTCTTCGGCGAGTTCGACTTCGAGTTCGTGCGTGATCGAGAAGTTCGTCCCTTTGTCGATCTGCGATTTGACGGCGTCGTCGACGACGTCATCGGCGTAACCGAGAATGATCGACCCGATGCCGCTGACCCAGTCGATGTATTCGTTGCCGTCGATGTCCCAGATGCGGGCCCCCTTGCCGCGGTCGGCGAAGATGGGTGAAACACCATGCGCAAACCGCGTGGGCCGTCGGCTGATGAGCTGCGTTCCGCCGGGGATGAGTTCCATCGCCCGTTCGTAGAGTTTTTTCTGCTTAGCGAGTCGGTCCGTTGATGGTTTCGATGCTTGATCTTTTTGTAAAGTGCTGGACATGGGAAATCCTTATTAATTATAAGCGAAACGAAATGAGAACAACTCGGCGTCGTGCATCACGAAACGCAATCTCACTGGTTTAGCGGCGAGACTGCTGACGTCGCTGCCCGAGTTCCAATGCACCGTACGGTCGATCTCGTTACCAATTGTCTCGACGGCGTCATCCGCCGAAAATCCCTCAATCGGCTGGCCGTCGACCGTTTGTATTTCGACGCGAATCGACCCCGCCGCCGACGTTGCAAAGTTGAGCTCGAGTTCATTTCCGCTGAAGATGAACGGTTTTGTGATCAATTCTCCTCCAGTATAAGGAGCGGTCGCCGCGACGAAACCGTCGGTTCGCAACGAATATCGTCGCAGGTGAGCCGTCGGCTGGCCGTAATTCTGGTTGACGTAAAACGACATCTCATGTTTGTTGATCGGGACGACGTTGAGCGCGGGATAATTCGTCCGCGAGACCCAGTTCTCGAGGCCGATGCCCGGCTTGAGGAAGCCTTCCATAAACGTGCGGTCATAATGGCTGCCGCCGCGCGACGTCATGAAGATTGCGTCGGAACAATCGTTGAAATATCCGGGATCGACATTAATGGCCTTCGCTTGAGTTTCGCTGAGCACTCGCTTACCGGGGAAGAACCGAGCCGCGATCGCCACGTACAAATGCGGTGCGCGGAAGTACGTTCCCGTCTGATTCGTATAAAGATGTTCGATCGGCTTGTCGCCGTAGTCCATCAGCACCGGATCGCTCCAGTGGACGAAATCGGTCGACGTACAACGTGAAATACGGCGGATGCCATCGACGAACACGCGGAAATAACAGACGTAACAGTTCTCCTGCTCCGACCAGAGCGGCACATTCTGCGAATCAAACGCCCCTTTGGTAATCACCGGTTCTTCGCGGAGTTTATGCCAGGTGAAACCGTCAGCCGATACGAAAGCGACCAGACCGCTCGACCCTGTTCCTCCGAGTGCTTTGAATCGTTGCTCGGACGGAACCCCTTCGCGATCATCGAGCATCGGACAGAAATTGTGCGACAACGGCGCGTTTTCGGCGAGAATCACGTTATTTTCTTTCGTATCGTCGACTCCGTAAATCCCCAATGTTGGCTTCGTCCAAGTCACCCCGTCGTCCGATGTCGCCACGCAGGTCGTTTCCCGTTCCGAACCGTCGGCTCGCGGCAACGGTAGTCCCCGATAGTAGGTAAGGTACTTATCGCCGTTCTTTATGATCGTCGCATATCCGCAGAAGGCTCCTTCCCACGGTTGGTCGAAGTTGAAGGCAATTCCTTCGTCGTGTGGTTTTTGCAATTCGAGTCGCACGTTGTTCAATTGGTCGATCAAATAATCGTCAACGAACAATTCGCGTCGCGAGCCGATGTCGATCGGTTCGGCGGCGGTAGCGCTCGCCTGCCAGCATGTCGCCGCCGTCAGCAACACTATCGCCGGGCGAAGCAGAGAATATCTCACGGAAACCTCCCGTTGTCGAATTCGAGGATGCGGAGTCTGTTGCGAGGGTCATCAGCAGACTATCATAATCGGGATTACGGGCAGCGTCAAATCCAGTGCAATTATCGCGAGTGTTCCAACAATATCGAAAATGAAAGCGAAAGCAGCATGACGAATCGCATCTACGAAGAAACATTCGACACGGGCAGCAACGGTTGGTATACGTGGATCAGCAATTCCGCCGGACCGAAACGTCTCGAACGCAATGACGGCGTGGCGACCAGCCGTAGCCCCTGGTGGATCGATTACAACCATGCCCCACCGGGGGGCGGTTATCTGCATATGGTCTTCTGTCTCAACACCAGCGGGCCGACGGGGGAATATCACCGCGAGATCGCCGGGCCGAATAAATTTGTCGAAGAGAAACACCCGATCGATTTTCGCGGCGCAAAATTGACGCTGAAAGTCAAAGGAGAACTGCTCGAACGAAACGCAAAGCTTGTCTTGCTGGCACAAGGGACGAAAGACGGAAAAACGTCACCGTGGGTGCTGACGAGTCAACCGTTCGACATCACGCCCGATTGGAGCGAACAGACGATCGATCTCGTTAACGACGAAGCGAAGTGGACGAGCCTCGGCTCGCGGCACGACCGCACCGATATGTACGGCCACTTGCCACTCGATACGGTCCTCAGCAAAGTAACGAACAACATCATGTTGGTGATGTTCCCCCTCGACGTCGCTCCGATGGGTCCGATCGATGGCGACCCGCACATTCTTCGCCCCGACCAGGATTACCCCGTCTGGCGGCATCGATTGCCGGAAGGGTATATCAATTTGGATACGGTGAGGATAGAGTTTGCGGGGTAGGTTGACTGCACAGACTGGAATGTCAGTTTCACTTAAACCCGGTAACATCCCACATCATGTTCAGCATCCGCCGCATCTACGACGATATCCTCCCGGTCAACCAGACGGCGATTGCCGATGTGCGGCGGATTTTCATCGAACATTTTCCCGATGCCAATCGCGATGATATCACTCAGCTCGCGGAAAAATTACGCAACCCATTCAAGCAGAGGTTTCGTGGTGTCCTTTACGTGGCGGAGAAACGTGGGCAACTGATCGGTTTCGCCATCGTCCTGCACGAACCCGTGCTCAAGTATTGTTTTCTTGATTACATCGCGACGGGAAAACTGGTGATTGGCCGAGGCATCGGCGCAGCGTTGTACGAACATATCCGCGACGAAGCCCTCCGCATCGGTGCGAATGGACTGTTTTTCGAATGTCTCCCCGATGAACCCGAACGCTGCGCCGACCCCGCGATTCGCAAACTCAACGCCTCACGATTGAAATTTTATGAAACGTATGGCGCGCGGCCGATCGTCGGCACGGCGTACGAATCACCGCTTCCCGGCAGCGACGGCGACAATATGCCATTTCTCGTCTATGACGATTTAGACCGTAACGAACCGCTGTCTTCCGCATATGACCGCGAGGTGGTGCGGGGAGTACTCGAACGTAAATATAGCGAACTCTGTCCGCCGGAATACGTACAGAATGTGGTCGCCTCGTTCAAGACCAATCCCGTCCGCATTCGAGATTTTCGCTATGTGAAGGACGATGCCGGCCACAGACCGGCGACTCCTGCCCTTCGTGAATCGATCGCCGTCGTCATCAACGACAAGCACGAGATTCATCACATTCGCGAACGGGGTTACGTCGAAGCACCGGTGCGCATCAACGCCATTATGAAATCGTTGGAGCCCAGCGGTCTCATCGAGACCCTGCCGGCGAAGGAATATTCACTCGATCACATTCTAGCCGTCCATGACGGTGAGTTCGTGAAATACTTGAAGAAGGCGTGCGAGAACACGCCGAGCGGAAAGTCGGTTTATCCGTATGTCTTCCCGATCCGTAACACCGCCCGTCCACCGAAAGAGCTTTCGATTCGTGCGGGATATTACTGCATCGATACCTTCACGCCGATCAACGAACACGCCTTCCCCGCCGCGAAACGCGCCGTCGATTGTGCGCTCACGGCTGCCGATGCGGTGCTTTCTGGTCGCCGCATCGCGTATGCGCTCGTGCGACCGCCGGGACATCACGCCGAGTATAAATCGTTCGGTGGTTTCTGTTACTTCAACAACGCCGCTGTCGCCGCGCAGCATTTGTGTCGATTTGGAAAAGTGGTGATAGTCGACGTCGATTATCATCACGGGAATGGACAACAGGATATCTTTTATCGCCGGTCGGATGTGCTCACTCTCTCGATCCACGGCGACCCCGATTTCGCCTACCCCTATTTTTCGGGCTTCGCCGATGAACAGGGTGAAGATGCGGGTGAGGGTTTCAACATCAATCTTCCGCTGCCGGAATCAATCAACGGCGAGCAGTATCGCAAAACGCTTATGAAGGCCCTCGACGCCGTCAAGAAGTTCGATCCCGGTTTCCTGGTGATCGCCTTAGGTCTCGACCCGGCGAAGGGAGATCCCACGGGAACATGGTCGCTCACACCGAAAGACTTCGAGCAAAACGGCCACATGCTCGGCGAATTGAGACTTCCCACGCTGGTCGTGCAAGAGGGAGGCTACCGCACCCGCACGCTGGGAACGAATGCGTTACATTTCTTCAGAGGGCTATCGGCGGCGGTACATGAGGTGTGAGGGACAGGTAATTCTTATCCCATCACGCGCCGCGTCAAATCACTCACCTCCGTAACAGACGGCTTCTCCAAACTCTCTCGTGGTTGTCCCAACGGTTGAAACCGCTTGAAGATTGCCATGCGCGACTCCTTCGAGACATCATCGAAGATCATCAACTCGCCGTTCAACACTCCAGCGACCGGTTGGCCGTTGCGAAAGACCAACTGATTGCTCGCCGTGCTTGGAACGCGGGGATGTTTGGTGACGATGCCGACGATGTTGAGCGGATCAGCGGCGGAGAGGACGACCCAGTCGTCATCGGTCGCCGTCTCTTTGCAACGACGGAGAAGCTGCACGGTCTCGGCGGAGGCGAACTGCTCGCCGGCGACCTCTCTGATGAATCGGCCGCCACGAATCTCGCCGCGGGCCTCCCAGCGGCGATAGACCTGCAACAGTTCGAACCAGCGCGGTGCTCCCTCTTCTCGCTGCAACAGATCGCGGAAGACAACGCCCCAGCGCCGCAGCAGTTGTCCCGCCCATGCTTCGATGTTCTGTATCGAGAGATCGTAGAGCATGTCGGCAGATGCTTCGGGTGTTGCCATCTGTAAATCGGTTGATCTTCGCCAGATCGACCAACGGCCCGCGGCTGTCGGCGTCGTTCTTCGGCGGACAAGATTTACCTGCCGTCGGCGATTTCGACCCGTATTCGCGCTGGTGCTTTCCTGCAGGAATAATCGCAATCCGCCGAAACCATCGGCCGTGACGAGGCCGCGCGAGATCAATTCACCGAGTGCTTCGGCCATGTGCGTTGGAAGAATCTGTAAACTACGGAGTAAATCATTCGCGAACTGGGCGCCACGTTGTTCGAGCGCTTCGAGAATGTCTTGCGCCGGGCCGCTCAATGGGCCGGTCTCGACGAAAGAGTGACAACCGAGCAACCAATCGACATCATTTCGCAGAAAGAGCGAAACGGGAACGATGCGCGTCAGGTTCGCCACAGGTTTCTCGCGATCGGCGGCGAGGACCGGTGGGAACAATCGCCCCCAACCAATCTCGCCTGTCATACATAATTCATCGAGCCATTGCGGTTGATAATTTTCGAGGCGTGCAATCAGAATGTCGCGTTCCCAGCAGATCAGCGGCACATCCCACCCTTGCAACATGCCGATCACTTCGAACAGACCGCTGGTTCCCGCCCGCTTGTAACCCTGCGACACGCCGTGTAGCCGGAAGAGGCACCGCAGATAGACCTCGACCGGTACCGGTTCGATTTCGCGGCGAAGACCATCCATCGTCAGACGGTGGATGCGCGCCAACAATCGGCGATGACACCATTCATTTTCAAGAGTCAGTTCTTCAGTAGCTGGCCTCTGTGAGGCCGGTTCGAGGTCGCAGACCTCGGCTACAGAAGACTTCTTGTCGCTATTTGACCCGGACACCGAGTTGTCCGGACTACCGGTTTCGGTTTTCCCTGTGTGATCAGGACGCGAGAAATGCCCCCGCAGAACGTGTCCTTCGGCTTCGAGCGCTTCGAGATTGGCGTTGATGAGATTCTGCGGGAGCGACATCCACTCCGAAATCGTCGTCGTCGTGATTGGGCCGCAGGTTTCCATCAAACCGCGAAGCAAAGTCTGGATCGCGTCCGATTTGCTCCATTCAGTCCGCACACGCGGCGGAATCGTGACAACAGGCTCGGCGATGCCTTCGGGAAATATCGCTTTCGCAGCCGGCAAGCGTTCCGTTGCAACCCATATTTGTTGCGGCGAAAGTTTCGTCGCTCGACCGGTTGTCACGAGTTCGGTCATCAGGTCGCGTTCGGGTGCCGTCAATTCAGCGTCGGGAACCAGAATTCGGCTGAGCAGGACGTCATGCAGTTCGTCAGCGTTGCGGATGAGCGGTGTCGCCTCTTGCCGGACTTGTTCGATTGCTGCCGGGTCGAGCCAGCCGAGATCGCGGACGTCATCGACTTGCAGCGACCGCCGCGTCGCCACGGCGCGGGCGCGTCGTTCTTGAATCTCGCCGCCGTCGAGAAATGCGTACGGATTCGAGTTGAGGAGTTCATAACTGAAAGGGCTCGGCTCGCGCGTGTCGCGGGCGATAAGCGTTACTTCGCCGCGCTCGATTCGTTCGAGAACTTCGTGAAGTCCATCGATGTCGCACGGCTCATGCAGGCAGTCGTACATCGTCTGTTGGGCGAGCGGATGATCGGGGAGTTCGATGTCGCCGGTGACGTTTTCGCGACACGCCGTGATGATCGGGAAGACCGACGTCAGCAAATCCTCCGCACGAAATCGCTGCAATGCGGGTGGAATTTTCTTGCCGTGTTTGCTGCGCATCACCAACAATGCCCGCGTGGCGTTCCAGCGCCAGCGGACATGAAAGATCGGCTGATCGAGCAACGCCTGTTCGAGCAGATCCTGAGCATTGTTGCGATTGAGAATCGGAAACAATTCTTCAATCGGAAAACTGTGCTGCGGACCGAGCGAGAGAATGATGCCGTCGTCGTCAGCGGTTGCCTGCAGTTCGAAGTTGAACGAACGACAGAATCGTTTTCGCAACGCATACCCCCAGCCACGATTGATCGCCGCACCGTACGGGGCGTGAATCACGAGTTGCATCCCGCCGCTTTCGTCGAAAAAACGTTCGAAGACAACCCGCTCTCGCGTAGGTAACAATCCGATCGATGCCTGTTGAGCGGCGGCGTAATGCGCGAGTTGCTCGGCGGCGGAGATCGACAATCCGCATTCCTGCTGCAACCACGCGATCGCGGAATCGAGATCGTTCAATCGGGCTTCGAGATCGACTCGCAGCCGCGAGACTTCCTGCGAAAGTTCGATCGTCCGGCCCGGTGATTCTCCCAACCAGAACGGAATCGACGGCGCGGCACCGCGCGCATCGCTGACAACCACGTCGCCGCCGCGAACGTACATGATTCGCCACGAGGTGTTGCCGAGCAGAAACACATCCCCCGCCATGCTCTCGACGGCGAAGTCTTCATCAACCGAACCGACAACCGTCTGCTCGGGCTCGGCGACAACGCGGTATTGTCCGGTCTCGGGAATGGCACCGGCATTGCTGATGGCAGAGAAACGAGCCGACGGCCTCGCCCTCAATCGACCGGCGACCTGGTCGTGATGCAGAAATGTCAGTTGCCGTCCGGCGCGCGGAGTCAGTCCCTCACTGAGCATGTCGATCACACGATCGAATTTTTCACGTGTGAGATGTCGATACGGCCAGCTTCGATGAAAGAGATCGTATAGCCGGTCGGTCTCCCATTCCTGATTCGCGACTTCGGCGACGATTTGCTGTGCGAGGACGTCGATCGGTTCTTCGGGAATGACGACGGCGTCGAGCACGCCGCATTTGACACCGCGAATGAGAGCCGCGCATTCCATCAGTTCGTCGCGTGTAAGGGCGATCAATCGTCCTTTGGGGATGAGACCAAGCGAGTGCCCCGAGCGGCCGATCCTTTGCAGAAACGTCGCGATCGATCGGGGAGAACCGAGTTGCACCACGAGATCGATGTAACCGACGTCGATGCCGAGTTCGAGCGACGCCGTCGCGACGACCGCTTTGAGTTCGCCGCGTTTCAATCGTTGTTCGGTGCGGTGGCGGAACTTCGCCGAGAGCGACCCGTGATGGCTGCTGACGGAATCTTCGCCAAGACGTTCGGTCAGTTGATGTGTCAGCCGCTCGGCCATGCGGCGAGTGTTGACGAAAATCACGGTGCTGCGATGCGACTCGATCAGTTCGATCAGCTGGGTGTAGATTTCGGCCCACTGCTCGTGAGTGCAGACGGCATTTAACTCCGAGGGCGGTATTTCGATATCGATATCGAGTTGCCGGGCGTGACCGACGTTGACGATCTGACAGTCGTGATTTCCTTCCTTTCCCATCAGAAAATCGGCGACTCGTGACAGCGGTTTCTGAGTGGCGGAGAGCCCGATGCGCTGCAATGGCTTTCCGCACAGGGCTTCAAGCCGTTCGACGCTCAGAGCGAGATGCGAGCCGCGCTTGTCGCGGATCAGGGCGTGAATTTCGTCGACGATGATGGTTTCGGCTGTCTTTAACCGTTCGCGGCCACGCGGGCTGGTGAGCATCAGATACAGCGATTCGGGTGTCGTCACCAGAATGTGCGGCGGCTTGCGGATGATTTTCGCCCGTTCGGCCTGCGTTGTGTCGCCCGTGCGCAAACCGACGCGAATCGGTGCGGTGCCGGGAAATTGGTCCTGCTGGAGTTCGGAGATCGCCGCGAGAGGTTCGGACAGATTTCGGTGCATGTCATTCGAGAGCGCTCGTAGCGGCGAGACGTAGACGACGCGAATACCTTCTTCATCGAGGCGATCAGCAAGGCTGTCTGCTAGCAATCGGTCGATGACCGCCAGAAACGCCGTCAGTGTTTTGCCACTGCCGGTCGGTGCGGAGATCAGCGTGTGTTTTCCGTCGGCGATCAAGGGCCAGCCGAGCTGCTGCGGTTCGGTCGGGCCAGCGTATTGGCTCGCAAACCATTGCTCGATCAGGGGATGAAACGGCGTTATCGGCATCGATTTCCCCGCGAAAAGAAAGGTGAGTCGAAAAATCGTTTGGAACAAACGTCGCACATTCTACGACTCTTGCATACAAAAGTCCACCAGGACTGTTTTTCGCCGTAAATGAATGATTCTGTTGCAATATTTTCAATTTGTAAAGAATGCCCTGTAATTTTGAAAACGCCATATTGACCGATTCACGCCCCCGACTATACTCCGGCCTCTCACCAGCAACGTCCCTCGGATTTCCTGAATCATAGACTTCCGTGGTGCACCGAGACATGTCATTTTCACGTCCCTGTCACTTAAACAATTGGTCCCAGATCAAATTCAAGCGCTGAATTTCCAGGAGTGGAAATCCAGCATCAGTTCAAAACCAATGTAACGCTTTCTCCCACCCGAATTGAACATGGAAACTACGAATAGGTTGGATGGAACTCCGGCCTGCTTCCATCAACAGAAAGGATGTTTCACGATGAAACTCGTCAGAATGATTCGCAATGTGGCTGTGGCTCTGGCAGTCACCGGCATGGTCTTACCTCATCCGAAAGTCATGGCTGACGGATTGAAATCGAATGATGGAAAAGAGTCAAAAACGGTGACGATCCATGATGTCGCTCTCGCCGAAGGGGGAGTGCTGAACGGAGTGGTTCGCGATGCCGAAGGCAACCCGTTAAACGGGGCCGCCGTCGCCATTCGTCAGGGAAATGAAGTCATCGCCAGCACGATCAGCGACGAAAACGGGGAGTTCATCATTGAAGACCTCAATGGCGGCGTGTACGTCGTCAACGCCGGTCAGTCGCAGGGCGTCTATCGCCTGTGGACCGAAGACACCGCACCCCCTTCCGCTCAGACGATCGTCGACATGGTCAGCGTCGATGAAGACCTTGTCCGTGGCCAATACCCCGGCCTGGGCGGACTCGACGTCTTTACGTTGGTAACGCTTGGCACGGCTATCGCCGGTGTAACGCTCGCCGCGATTAACCTGGGGGAAATTAACGACCTCGAAGACAAGGTCGACCAGTTACTCGCCAGTCCGTAATTGAAACCGTACATAGGACATCGAAGAAACATCAAGTCGGGTCGAAAAACCTCCTGTGGAACTGTCGTTCTGCGGGAGGTTTTTTCATTTTATTGAGAAATGCAACGGTGAGGAGCAGACAATTTAGTTCAATCAACGTCAAATTTTCCTGAAACAAACCTATTCATCTCTGATGGCAATCTCATTTAACTTTTTATCGAGAAGTTCTTGACCGCTTGAGATGACGGTTCCCAGCCGAATCGCACAAAATGCGACCGGGAATTCGAAATCAGAGGGAATTTTTACAAGATCTTTTTCAGTCATCAGAATCGCCGTTACGTTGAGTCGCAATGCTTCGTGGGAAAGGTGCCGACAATCGTCAAGCGAATAATGATGATGATCGGCAAATCGCTCGAATCCGACAATACGGCAGCCCAGGCGCTCTAACGTTTGGGAAAAACCTTGTGGGTTACCGATCCCACACGCCGCAAGAATGGGAGCCCCTCGAAGACTTTCGATCGACGCCGTTTCCGCATTTCGTCCAACGAGATGTGCCGGTCGAAACGCGATTTCGACGCATTCGGCTGTGCCGCGAAATTGTTCCAACTTGTCGCGAATACTGATTCTCTGCTCGGGAGGGCAGAGGTCGGCTCGTGTCAACATGATAAGATCGGCACGACGTAACGACGACATCGGCTCGCGGAGCAGACCGCGTGGCAAGAGTTTGCCATATCCCCACGGATTGAGGCAATCGATAAGGACGATGTCCAGGTCTCGTGCCAAACGGCGATGTTGAAATCCGTCATCGAGAATGAGCACCTGTGCCGAAAACTCACGAACCGCCCGTTTCGCAAGTTCTACACGATCAGCGTTCTGCAGATGAGGCACACCGGGGCAGAGCCGATCGAGCAACAGCTTTTCGTCGTTGTTGCCGGTTGACTTCAATGCCCGATAACCGCGACTCAAGATCGCAACGCGGAAATTGCGCTCGCGAAATCGTTCGGCAAGAAAACCGACGACTGGCGTTTTACCCGTCCCCCCTGCTGTTAGGTTTCCAACACTGACAACCGGTGTGTCGGCGTGTTGAATCCCTTTCCAGCCGTGATCGTAGGCGGCATTGCGTAGACGCGAACCGATGCTGTAGCCGATCGACGCAAGAGAGAGAACGCCGCGCAGGCAACTCGGTACCAACTTCCGAGAACGCTCCGAGATCAGAGAGTGATAGAAATCGGGTTTCATGGAGGGACTGACGAATGTCTAAACCCGAATGACGAATCAATGACGAAGCCCGAATGTCGAAACGTTGGCGCTGTCCGACTCACGCGCGATCGATCTCATTCATCATTTGGCCATTCGACATTCGGATTTGATTCGGCATTCGTGCTTCGACATTTTCACGTACTACATCTTCTTGCAGATCGCTTCGGCCATTTCACGAGTTCCGACTGCGGTCGGGTCGTTGCGGTCTGCTTTCATATCGTAGGTTACGTCCTTCCCTTCGGCGATGACTTCGGCAACGGCATTTTCGAGTTTCGCCGCAGCTTCTTTTTCGCCCAGATGTTCGAGCATCAATTTGCCCGAGAGGATCAGTGCGACAGGATTGACTTTGTTCTGACCTTTATATTTGGGAGCACTGCCATGCGTCGCCTCGAAGATCGCCGAATCGGGGCCAATGTTGGCACCCGGCGCGACTCCCAAACCACCGACGAGTCCTGCGCACAAGTCGCTAAGGATGTCCCCATACAGATTTTCGGTGACGAGCACGTCGTATAGTTCGGGCTTCTGCACGAGCTGCATGCACATGTTATCGACGAGACGTTCGATGTATTGAATTTTGCCGCTGGTCGAGGGAACTTTTCCCTTGAGAACCGGATCGGCGCTCACACCTTCCGCCAGTTCGGACCATTCGAATTTCGCATCGTAGGCCAGAGCGACGGCACGGCATTCGTCATACCACAAGCCATCGGTGAACTTCATGATGTTCGCCTTGCAGATTGAGGTCACCGAATTGCGATCGTTCTTGATGGCGTAATCGAACGCGAAATTACAAATATTACGAGTACCTTCGACGGAAATCGGTTTGATGCTGACGCCGGTCGTTTCGGTACCGGTGTTGATCTTTTTGCCGGTGGCAAATTCGTTGATTTTACCGATCAGCTCCTTCGTTTTCGGTTCTCCAGCTTTGAACTCGACGCCGGCATACAGGTCTTCGGTATTTTCGCGAATCAGCACAAGGTCGACAGGAACATTTGAAAAGAACGACCGAACCCCTTTATAGCTCTTGCAGGGTCGCACACAGGCAAACAGTCCAAGTTCCTGCCGTAGAAACACATTGACGCTGCGAAAACCTTTTCCAATCGGAGTGGTGATTGGCGCTTTGAGGGCAACTTTGTTGGCGCGAATCGATGTCAGCACGCTGTCAGGAACTTTGCCGACTTTTTCGATCACCTCGATGCCGCATTCCTGCACATCCCAGTCGATCTTGACGCCGGTGGCATCAATACAAAGTCGTGTTGCCTCGGCGAGTTCCGGACCGACACCATCGCCCGGAATCAACGTTACTTTATGCATCTCAACTTATCCTTCTTTTAACCGGAACCGCATCAGGTAAAGCATTTCCATAACGAGAAAAAGCGTCCTAGTGCGGGATTGTTTACTGCAAAATCGAAGCGTGCGATGATCATTGCTGACCAGCGTACAACCTGACACCGCGAGGTCTCTCATGTGACGAAAAAGGGGATCGATGCGGCTAAGAGTATTCTACTGGTAATTCTCCTACCATCTTGCTTCGCGACCGTATCACAACTTTATAGCCTTTGCAAGTTACCCGGACCCCGAGAAAACGATCGAAATGTTGTTCCACAGATGTTGGAACAACTGCGTTCGACGGCCTATGCATCAGGTAATACAGGGACTGTATCCCCTTGTGTTCTGCTTACATCGTTTGCCGCACCATCTGCTTTGGTCGAGCGGAATATTGGACTAGCCGCGGGATATTCATCATGGATTATGTGCTTCAATTTCTGGGGCATTGGTTCGAACCGAACGATACTGGGGAAGTGGTTCTGATCAAAAAGTCATCGAATCGTTCGTTCATATGAGGTGTCTCTGCGGGAAAAGAGTCAAAGTTTAACGATTGAACCGCCGATACCGGATGTACCGATTGTGCCGGATGCGCCTCAGTCTCCCATCAGAGTCATTCCGCTCTGAATGAAACGGGATTACGAATCGATGTACGCGCAGACTCAGGCCGTTTGTCGTAAGTCTTTTTGTTGATTGAAATTACTTAGTATAGCGTTCATTGCGCCAGGGGAAGGCCGTTATGCGTGTTCATTGGCCCAAAAAATGGACATCCAAGTTCATTCCCGCACTTTGTCTCACCGTATCTCTTGCCGGGTGTCTGGGGACGGGAAAAGAGGATGATCTCACGTATATTGGCAAGAAAGATCTCAATTACTACCGCGATGTCGCCACCCAAATTGAGTTTCCCGACGTCTCACAGCCTTTGGCTGACAACGTCCAGCAAACGCTTCCCCCTCACTCCATTAAAGATCTTGCCAACGAAGATATCTGGGACATGACGCTCGCCGAAGCGATCCAAATCGCCTTGTCGAACAGCGAAGTCATTCGCGTTGCCGGAACGCTCGGCTCGCCGACCAATCAATTGCTGGCCAATGGTGATCGTGTTGCGACAATTTACGACCCCTCGATTCAAGAGACCGGTGTATTATTCGGGACGCGTGGCGTTGAAGCTGCGCTCGCCGCATTCGACACTCAGTTCACGACCAACATGTTGTGGGGGCGGAACGAACAGGTTCAGAACAACCGCTTCTTTTCGGGGAATCTGACGCCTGGATCGACACTGAACTCCGAAACCGGTGCATTTCTGACCGCGTTGCAAAAACAGCTTGCGGACGGCGGTCAGTTGACCTTGAGTCACAATTGGGATTACCTCGGCAACAATGTGCCGGCGGCAAATATTCTGTTCCCGTCGACGTACACGGGTTCCGTCGCGCTGAATTATCGTCGGCCGTTGTGGGCAGCAGCGGGGGTCGAGTTCACTCAGGTCGCCGGCCCTCCCAATCAGAATACGGCGTTTCAGAGCATCACCGGTGTAAGCCAGGGTGTGGCCATCGCACGCATCAATCAGGACATCACGTTGGCCGAATTTGAAGCGAACGTACAAAGCCTGCTGCTCGACGTCGAACGTCTGTATTGGCAGCTGCATTTGTCATACCGCGTCTACGATAGTGTTGTTGTTGCGAAAAACAGTACGCTACGCAGCTGGCGCGAAGCCAAGGCGATTCTCGATGCGGGAGGGGGACGAAACTTCAAACCCGCCGACGAAGCTCAGGCCCGCGACCAATATTTCCAGGCCCGGTCGCAGGCAGAATCGGCCCTTAGTCAGATTTATACCAACGAATTGAACTTTCGCCGACTGCTCGCACTCCCAATCAACGACGGTCGCGTCATTCGACCGCATGATGAGCCGATTACGGCGTCGTACAGTCCCGAATGGACGGCCAGCGTCACTGAAGGACTTGTCCGACGTGTCGAACTTCGGCGGCAGAAATGGAACATCAAAAGTCTGCAGCTACAGCTTGACGCCGCCAATAGCCTGACACATCCCCGCCTCGATTTCGTTTCGGGATATCGCGTGAATGGATTCGGCGATCAGCTGTTCGGCGATCAGGACAACGATTCCGCAGGGACAGCGCAGGGTTTCCGCAGTGCGTACGAAACGATTACACAGGGGAATCAGACCGGTTGGCAACTCGGATTCGAATTTTCAATGCCGATCGGGTTTCGCCAGGCCTTGACGCAAGTGCGCAACTACGAATTGCGTCTGGCTAAGGCACGAGCCGTGCTTGCAGCCCAGGAAGGGGACGTGACGGCGGAAATCGGGTTGTCGTTCCAGCAATTGGCCCGATTCTATGCGACCGCACAGAGCAACTTTAACCGCTGGCGGGCCGCACGCAAACGTGTCGAATTCTTCAACGAAGAAGTCCGCACCGGCACAACCACACTCGACGCACTGCTGCGTGCCCAGTCGAGTTTGGCACAGGCTGAAATCGAATACTATCAGAGCCTCATCGACTACAACATTGCGATCGCCGAACTCAATTATCGCAAAGGAACGATCCTCGATTACAATAACGTCTTCCTGAACGAAGGAGACTGGGACGACGAAGCCTATTCCGACGCCGTGAAGCGAGCCTGGGCCAGAACGCATGCGTTCGACGCCACCAACATGCTCGACCAGCAGCCCGATGCGTTCTCCATGGAAGCACCATACGACGTCGATTGGGCACGCGGTATCGAAACCGACAACGGCGACGATTTGCTTCCCCCTCCCGAAATGAATGATCCGATTTCAGACGACGCTTTGAATTTCAACGCGCCCGACCAGAATGAAGAAACACAGGAACCAGCCATCGTTTCCCCATCCGACGCGGTACCGATCGAGGACAAGGTCAACATCGTTCCCGTCAATGACGAATTGAGCAATTCGTTCAGCGACGATTAACACCCGAAATGTCGGTTAGAGACAGCACATCTCGCACGACACGTGTGGCGGCACTTGCTGGGTGATGTTCATCTGGTGCAATCGATCTTTCCTCATCGAAACACAATTCGTGCAGTGGGATATCGAATTTACATCCCACACATCGGCGAAGACACGCCCCCGGCACCACGACAGGGCAACCTCGAGCACCCTCTCCAGCGAGCGCAGGTTGGGAGGATGAAACGCTCCGGCCTCGGCCAGTCGTTCCATAATTCCGTTACCGCCGCGTGTCGGGATGACCGAAACCACATCGGCCCCGACGTCGAATGCGAATGAGATCGATTCGAGCGCCCGTTCGATCCCCTCCACTTCTGTCATGCCCGGCGGACGCAACAGCACGAATGCCCTTACATAAATCCCGGCGGACCGCAAATACTCCGCTGCTCGACGAAAATCATCGACCGTCATTTGCTTGTTAAGTTGGGCGAGGGTCGGTTCGTGAATCGTTTCCAGTCCTAACGCGATTTCCAGCTCGGCTCCTTCCAACCGGTCACGAAACTCGAGGCACACCGGTCCACAGAGTTTGGGATGGTTCTCGACAATCACCGTCTTGAACCCCGAAACCAGTGAGATGATCTCAGCGTAATCGTCTGAAGGTATCGCCGCGCGGTCGAAAAAGTTACCGCTGTTGTAGAGCTTGATGTGTGCTGCCGGCGGAAGTTGTGCAAGCGCAAAACGTATTTGTGCGGGGATCGCTCCGCGCGGCGTCGGCTTCGTCAGCGTGTTTTTCCATAAATCACACATCAGACAGCGGAACGGGCATTCGCGATTCGTGAGAAATGCCGTCGTCACGTCTTCGAGTTGTTTTGCTCGCGAAAACTCAGGCTCGACGAGCAAATGATACGGTTTCCACGGATCAACATCATTCCGCGGCGGACGCAGATGCTCGATGTCGGACGTGGTGATTGAGTCGAGATTTATGGATTGATGATCCATCAATACCCAATCGGCAATTATCCTGGCGAGGCGAACATCCGCTCGAATTGATGGCGGTACTCGAGTTCGTCCTGTGGAAAGAGCGTCACCTTCGCGTCAGACGCGACGGCTCCATGCTGAAAGCGGCATTTCGGGTACACCGGCATGTCGATTCCTGTGAGAACATGCACCCCTCGGCGGACGATCTCTCCTTTGAGGGCATACAACCTGTCGTGCTGCCAATCGGTCAGCTTGATGAACGGAACCGACTCGGCAATTTGAATCACATTCGGCAGTGCATATGGACTGAACCCCTGAAATCCAAGTACGCGGGCCGGTGCATACGACCGAACGTGTCCGCGACTTTGCCCTCCGCTGAAGGTCAACGAATGTTTGATGGCATGCACGCCCCAGCCTTCCTGGTAGAGCATCATGTTGTTCAGCACGCTGCGAATCGTCAGTTCGGAGTTATCTTCGATCGGATAGTCCTTTAGATTTTCATCACCCCCGTCGCCGTCAATGACGTATTTCCAATCCGGATAACGCCTTCTTATACCACGGCATAAGGCAAGTCCCATGGCGGCAGCCTGCACATCGAGCGGTTTGTAGTCTTCAATCGTCTGAATCGCGTCTTCCCAGCGAACTTCGTTCTGAGCGACTTCGATCACTTCGAGCAGATACGACAGGTCGACCTGGGAAAGAAAATCGGCAGCCTGGTCGGCGTCGGTTCCTCCCCCCACCGAAAGTGTGAATGCTTTCAATCGCGTCGGTGCCTCCCCCCGTGCAAGCAAGAGATGATGCAACACCAGCAGAACGCTGCCGCTGTCGATTCCTCCCGAAAACAGTACGCCGATCGGCTCGCGAGAATCGAATGTGTCGAGCCATTTATGACATTCGTCGGCGAGAGCGCCGATATACGCCGCTCCGATTTCGTCGAGATCGGTGAATTCCCCGTTTCGCGGAGGCGTAAAGAATCGCTGATAGACGGGATTAGGATCGGGACAACCAACAAGCGCAAGCTCGACGATGTAATGTGCCGGAACCATACGCGTGTACGACGGATGAAACTGATCGCCGAGCCCTTCGCGGATCAGCTGATCGCGGATCTCTTCCATCCGCTCGGCGACAATCAGGCATGGCCCGGCAGCTTGCTTGGCGAGAAAATAGCGCATCGGTCGTCCGATCGACCGTGCGAGTCGTACGATGTTTCCCTGCTTGGCAACGATTGCAAAGTGGCCGTCCAACTGCCGGACGCGCGAGGCATCGCCCGAGGCGACGGCGTCTACCGCATCGTCGTACGTCTGGTTGAACAGCAAATTCGCCTCGGGATCGAGCAGATTGACGAGGCGGTCGATGGTGGTTGAAGGATGCATAAGGTTCCTCGAAAAACTTACCGGCGATTCGTTTTATTACTTCCAGTCGACGAACGTCATATCCTGACCGCTCATTTTCCTACGTGAAAGCACGTCAGATTCCCCTGCCAATCTTTGCAGAACAGTTTGCCGTTGGCGAGGACCACATGAGGCCAGGCGTCGGTACGAACGATGTTGTCGATGCGGGCAAGTTCTTTGTAGCTCGCGGGTGATCGTGACGCGGTTTCGGTCAAGACCAGTAGACCGGTTTTGCCATAGGTGATCAAGCGGTCGTCTCCCGTGACGATACACGAACCCGCTTCGCCGAAGTCCCCCCCTTCCCACCGCTCCGTTCCAGTTTCCCAGTCAAGGCATCTCAATCGACGCCAGGCGTAATAGATATGACCATTGTGAATCACCGGGGTACAAACCTTTGAAGGAAACGGCTGTTCCCAGCGTTGCTTGATCCCCTTGAGCGTAACATCCAGCCGCGTAATGGCGTTCTTGTTGTAGGCTGATGTGATCAGCACGCTCGACTCGAAGGCCGCTGGCGACGCAATGTTGTTGGCAAAATCGGTTTTCCATTCGTAACGTCCGACAATTTCCCCTTCATTTCCGACATCAAGACGCGTGACGACGAGGTGATGCGCCGTCAACACGGCGAGGCACGTGACCCCCTCGACATCGATCAACGCGGCCCCGCCGGTGTGCCCGGCGGGATCTTTCGTGACCGAAGTCCAAAGCCTCTTTCCGGATTTTTTATCGAACGCACTCAGATTTCCCGTGTTATCGCCGACTTCGACGAGCAGGTGTTCGCCGAATATAAGCGGAGCGGTCGTATATCCGTAATCTCGCAGTCCGCCGGTTCGCGTGATCTTCGGCCGCTGCCGGACTTTGTAGGCATCGTACAGATTTTCCTTCCAGAGCATCCGCTGGTTATCATCGGTTTTCCAGGCGATGACGTCGCCATCCGTGCTCATGGTAAAGAGGGTCTCCGTCGCAACATCAAACTCGGGAGTCGCCGTCGGACCACCGTAAAGTCCTTCATCTCCGGTGGCAACGCGTCCGTACTGCGGACAACGATACTCCTCGTGCCACAACTCTTCGCCGGTCGCGGCATCAAGACAGACGACGCGGTCGCGACCGTTTTCCCAACCGAGCGTGTACAATTTGCCGTCGACGACGAGCGGCGATGTCGATCCGATGCCGACGTTCTTGCTCCAGAGTTCGGTGAGTTGCCAGCGACTTCCGTCCCATCCGGAGTTTTCCGTCACGTGACCATCGCGACTGGGCCCGCGCCAATGCGGCCAGTCGTTGGCCATACCGCTCGCCCACCCCGATAGAGTGACGATCACGATCAAAGCAGTCGGTGTACGCCGCAAAGCCACGCGATGAGAGACCACGAATTCAATTCCTTCATTTTCTATGCGGGAAGTCCATCTTCGGAACTGAAATCATACTCGATCTGAGTGCGAAAATCCTTCCGCAATACCGACGAGATCTGTTATAGTAAAAGAATGACCAACGATCTGGTTTTCGTCCCTCCACTTCACACGACATCAGGAGCACAATATGACCCCTACGCTCAATCGCCGTGATCTGCTGAAAACCGCTGCCGGGGTCGGATTCTGGTTTAGCACACAATCGTCGTCGGCTTATTCCGCATCGGCCAACGAAAAGCTCAACATCGCCCTCATCGGCATCGGCGGACGCGGGGCCGATAACCTCAATGGTATCGACGGCGAAAAGCAGAATATCATCGCCCTCTGCGATGTCGATGACGAACGGGCCGGCAATGCCTATTCGCGGTTCCCGAAAGCGAAAAAGTTCTACGATTATCGCGTCATGTTCGACACGATGGAAAATGAGATCGAAGCCGTCGTCGTCAGCACCCCCGATCATACGCACTTCCATCCGGCGATGGCCGCGCTGATTCGCGGCAAGCATTTGTACTGCGAAAAACCGATGGGACATTCGGTCTGGGAGACCCGCGAACTGACGACCCTCGCCGCCGAAAAGAAAGTCGCAACCCAACTCGGCGTGCAGCGTCATGCCAACGGAGCACTGCGCGAAGCGGTGCAGATCATCTGGTCGGGAGTCATCGGCGACGTCAGTGAAGTCCACACCTGGGTCGACGGCGACCGCGGCTTACCGCCGGTTCCCGAAGTTAAGCCGACCGTTCCCTCGACGCTCAAGTGGGATCTCTGGCTGGGACCGGTGGCGGAGCGGTCGTATCATCCGTCGATCTGTCCCTACGGCTGGCGATTCTGGTGGGACTTCGGCACCGGCGAGACCGGCAACATGGGTTGCCATATTCTCGATATCCCGTTCTGGGCTCTCGATCTCAAGTCCCCCACACGGGTCGATGTCGTTCCCGGACCGGTCGACGATCAGCGAACGCCGACGCACATGTCGGTCAAGTACGACTTCCCCTCATCGGGCAAACGTCCGGCGGTGACGATGCACTGGTATCACACCAAGGTCGCTCCGCCGATTGTCGAAGAGAAGGGATTCAACCCGAAAGGGATGAACAACCTCTTCATCGGCTCGAAAGGGATGCTCTTGTGCGGCTTCGACAAGTGGAAGCTCTCTCCCGAATCCGATTTCGCGACGTTCAAGGCTCCGATGCTGACAATGCCCCCTTCGCCCGGCTTTTATCGCGAATGGATCGACGCCTGCAAAGGAGGCGACCCGGCGACCTGCCACTTCGACTACTCGGGACCGCTCACCGAAACAGTGCTCCTGGGGAACGTCGCGTATCGCTCAGGTGGCGGATTCGATTGGGACGCCGAGAATCTGACCGCGATCGGCAACGACAACGCCGCGCAGTTCCTCAAGCCCGAATTCAAATCGGGCTGGGATGTCGTGACGCGATGACGCGATTGTGACGCGGACAGGTTTCACACTCCGGACGGCGGCGGAAAAAAGAATAAATGAAAACAGAATGTCCGTCGTTCGGAGCCGGATGAAACGGTTCGTCACCCCCACTCGGCATCGCATGCTGGTCCCTAGTCACCCAACCGGACCCGGTTGCGCCAAGCCCTGAAAAACCGGGAAAATTCAAGCCTTTTACAACACCAGTTGCGCGCTCGCCGAATCTTGTTTATGGGTCACGAAACAGGCTCGAAATCGCGCCAAATTGGGGTTTCACAACCCTTCGCGCGCATTTTTCGCGATTTTTGCGCCAAAAATGCGCGCTTTCTACACGGTTTTACACATTCATAAAC
>JAQCEJ010000065.1 GCA_027618475.1 Planctomycetota bacterium
AAGCGCGCATTTTTGGCGAAAAACGTGCGCGAAAGGGGCGCGAGAGGCTCGTGAGACGAAATTTCGATCGCATTTTTGCCCCTTTTTGCATTCTGAAACAACGATGCACGAGAGCGCAACGGCGAGGGGTAAAGGACTGAAATTTCTTGGTTTTTCAGGGCTCGGCGCAACTGCATCCGGGAGGGTGCGGGGGGGTGAACGGCGAAACCGAATGGGCGAAAGGTGGCACGATGAAACGGCAGTCCCGCAGGGCAGGTTTACCGCCGGACGATCTCGTTGGTCGACAGAGCTGTGGCGGCCATGTCTCGCCATCACCTTGCCGCTCGGGGTGATCGAAGCCTCAGTCTTCGTACGTTCGCTCCCTTGAGAGAACGCTCTATGAATCGGCGGGTGGCCGGGGCAAAGGCTTGGCGTGTCCCGGAACGAATCGAGTTCTCGGCGGAACTCAGGTTGCAACGCCGGTTGTGAGGACGTCCATCACTTTTCCGGCGTTGAGTTCTCGGGGGCGGTCGAAGCGGTCGTGAATGATCGAGTCGGGATCGATTCCCAGGTAACTGTAAATCGTGGCCCCGATATCGTTAGGGTGGAACGGCATCGTGAGCGGGTACGCGCCGATGTTGTCGGTCTTTCCGATCACCTGTCCGGGGAGAATGCCGCCGCCGGCGAAGATCGCCGTGTAGGCGGGTGCCCAGTGATGGCGTCCGGGAACGGTTTCGTTCGCAAGGGGTGAGATCTGAGGCGTGCGGCCGAACTCTCCGACGCACAACACCAGCGTCTGATCGAGCAAACCCCGTTCATTCAGCTCGTCGAGAAAAGTGCTGAGGCCGGTATCCAGAGCGGGCAACATCGTCTGGAGACGGGGGAAATGATCGACGTGCGTGTCCCACATCTGCACATGGCCCATGTTGCATTGAATCACGGGGATTTCGAGCTCGACGAGCCGTCGGGCGAGCAGCAGCGTCTGACCGTACTTGTGGCGTCCGTAACGATCGCGGACGTCGTCCGGTTCGGCGTTGATGTCCAGTGCGTTTTTCAGCCCTGATGACGTCAGCATCGAAAAGGCGAGGCTTCTCTGATCGCCGTACTTTAGTCCTTCAGAGGATGCATTGAGGGTGTCGAAGCGACGGTCGATTTGTTCGACCAGTTGGCGTCGTCCAGTTAATCGATCGGCGTTTAATCCTTCAATCAGCGACAGGCCGCTCACCTGGTAGTCGGCGCTGTTGGGATCGTGCTTGAGGACGAACGGGTCGTGCTTCGGATCGAGAATTCCTGAATGCTGCCCCGGCCAGACCAGCACTCCTTCGATCAAGGGATTTGGCACTGTCACCTGGCTCGGAAGGCGATCGTCACGGGGGCGGAAATAAGAGACCGTCGAACCATAGGAAGGCCAGTCGTCTCGATTTAATGATTTCGCCTGATTGGAGTCGCCCCGAAACGGCTGGATGGCTCCCGTCAGAAGGTTGTGCGATCCTGAGAGGTGCCGGTTGTCGCCATGAGACATCGATCGCACGATCGCCAGTTGATGCGCCCGAGCGGCGAGTTGAGGCATTTTTTCGGAGAACGTGACGCCCGGAATCGATGTCGCAATCGGGTCGAATTCCCCTTTTGTCGCCGAGGCTTCGGGCTTGGGGTCGAACATGTCGATGTGGCTTCCGCCCCCCGAGAGGAAGGCGAGCACAACCGACTTGATACGGCTGGTTCGCGGGTTGGCGATCGCACGCCGCGACAGCACGTCAGCCAGCCCCACGCCGAGAGCCGACGAGCAACCGATCTGTAAGATTTCGCGGCGATGCAACATAGGGAAGGAGCCTCACAGGTAACTTTCGACAATACATCAACGATTCTTTATTGTCACAGAATGAATCGTCAGAATCAATGGCAAGTCTGTTCTCGACAGGGGTTTGGGTTGTGGGTCATTCCTTTGCTCAGGTCCAAACCGTTGCCATTAAAGGACATTCGGGGTATCTTCAAGATGTGGCGACGGTTACGTGACGCACGGCAATCGATTTGAGGAGATTCCTAATGACGGATTTGACTCGACGCACCTTTCTCGAAGATTCGTTATTTGCAGCGGCGGCTGCGGCTTTGGCTTCGCAGCCGTTGATCCGTCCGTCGGTGTTATATGGAGACGAGTCGTCGGACGTTCTGCGGGTGGCCGTCGTCGGATTGAACGGTCGCGGGACGGCCCATATTGGACAGTTCGGGAATCGAAAAGATTGCGTCGTTGCAGCTGTGGTTGACCCCGATGAACTCATCGCCAACAAGCGGGCGGATGAGATTCAAGCGTCGAAGGGAAAGCGACCGGCGGTCTACGCCGATTTGCGTCAATGCTTCGACGACAAGTCGATCGACATTGTCTCGATTGCGACTCCCAACCATTGGCATGCCTTGGCGGCGATCTGGGCGGTGCAGGCCGGCAAAGATGTGTATGTCGAAAAGCCGGTCAGTCATAATGTTTCCGAAGGACGCCGCATCGTTGAAGCGGCGCGCAAGTATAAGCGGGTTGTTCAGACCGGCACGCAAAGCCGTTCGAACACCGGGATGCGCGAAGCGATCGAGTTTCTGCATCAGGGGGGCATTGGTGAAGTAAAACTGGCACGCGGACTCTGTTACAACCGCCGGGCTTCTATCGGTTCGAAAGGAAGTTACGAAGTTCCTGCCAGTGTGAACTACGACTTGTGGGCGGGGCCGGCTCCGATGGCCAAAGTCACGCGACCCAAATTTCATTACGATTGGCATTGGCAATGGGCGTGCGGCAATGGCGATCTTGGCAATCAGGGGATCCACCAGATGGATATCGCCCGCTGGGGTCTACAGGAGATTTCGCTGGGGAAGACGGTGCGCAGCTATGGCGGGCGTTTTCAATGGAATGACGCCGGGGAAACGCCGAATTCTCAGGTGTGCATTCACGAATTCGCTGATGGAAAACGTCTCGTCTTTGAAGTCCGCGGTCTCGAAACTGAAAAGCTCGACGGTGCCGGTGTCGGAGTTATTTTTTACGGCAGCGAAGGGAAGTTGGTAATCCCAACGTACAACGGCGGTGTCGTTTACGACAACGACGGCAAAGAAGTGAAGAAATTCAACGGTGGAGACGACTCGCTGCATTACGACAACTTCGTTCAAGCGGTGCGCCACAGAGACGCGAGCCGACTGAACGCCGAGATTCTCGAAGGGCATCTTTCGAGTGCCTTATGTCATCTCGGGAACATTTCGTATCGCTTGGGATCCATGCTTCCCTCGGACGAAATTCAGAAAGTATTCGCAGCCGATCGAGAGGCTTCGTCGACGTTAGAGCACTTTCTGGGATACATGGCGAATAACGACGTCGATCCGCGTGCAACGCAAATGATATTAGGTCCGGAGTTAACGCTGACGGAAGACGAAACATTCACAGGCGATCATGCTGACGAAGCCAATCCTCTGTTGACTCGCGAATACCGCCAGCCGTATGTCGTACCGTCGTCTACTGATGTGTAACACCGAATCACGGTGATTCGGATTCTATTGCGAGATTCAGCGTCACTTTCATGGCGTTGTTTCGTAGCATAACTCGTATTTCTGTAATGTGTTGCGTATTTTTAACAATGTGGTTGGCCCCTTGGAGAAAATGTATCGATCTTTTGGAGCGGGATGGTATAATAAAAGATTGATGGGTAAGATGTAGAAGTTGATTCCCACCCCCTCCAGACGAGGTGGCCTAATTGCCGAGTCTGATAATACTGCTAACGTTTCTGCCAGATGCGCTTGCCGAAAGTTTCTCACCATGAAAACCTTCCACAATCATGCACCAATTCTCGCTCCACTCACCGGGCTGTTCGACGCGGCTCCGCTGGCTGTCAATTCGCGACGTTGGTTTTTGCAGGCTGGAATGGGAGGGCTGGGAGCGCTGGCCGGGGCCTCGATGTTGCCGTCTTTGGCTCACGGGGCACAGGAGACCATTCCCCCTAAACCGAACAGTAAGAAATCGGTGATCTTATTCTGGCTTTCGGGGGGACCGAGTCAGATCGACATGTGGGATCCCAAACCCGAAGCGCCGCGTGAAATACGCGGGCCGTATTCGGCGATCAATACAAGAATTCCTGGCGTCCGGTTTTGCGAACATTTGCCGCTGCAGGCATCGATTGCCGATAAGCTGTCGGTGTTACGGGCTGTCGATTGCCGATCGAGCAATCACACACCGATTACGTTTCAAGCTGGCAATCCGCTCGCTCAACGTACGAACGATGGGCGCGACGGGGGGGGATATCCGTCGATGGGAGCGGTCGCCGCGAAGTTTCGTGGGGCGAACGATCCCGATTTGCCCGCGTTCGTCGGCCTCGCCGATACATGGACGTCGGATATCTACGAAGCAGGTCACATGGGTTCGCAGTATGCTCCAGTGAAAGGTTCTGAACTCGCGGGCAAATTCTCGTTACCGAAAGGAATCGAAATCGACCGCTTGCAGAATCGCGAAGCACTTCGTCAGCGGTTCGATCAACTGCGTGACGACCTCGACCGCGACGAAACGATGGAACGCTCGGCGAGATATAATCGTCAGGCGGTCGAGATGATTACCACCGGCAAAGTCGAAAAAGCGTTCGATATCAATCAAGAATCAGATGCCACGCGCGATGCTTATGGCCGCATCAGCGTCGGTGAAAAAGGTCTGCTCGCCCGACGACTGGTCGAAGCGGGAGTCAGCTTTGTGGTCGTCAGCGGAAAGTGGGGCTATTTCGATCATCACGGCGACGACGTGCCGCCGTGGGGGGGGATTCAAAAGGGGCTCACGCCGATCTTGCCGACGGTCGACAAAGTGTTACACGCTCTTATTACCGATCTCGACGACCGCGGAATGCTGGATGATACACTGGTGTTGATGCTTGGTGAATTCGGTCGTTCACCGGTGATGACTGCTGATGCTGGCCGTAATCACTGGCTGAACGTGATGTCGATGGTGATGGCGGGTGGTGGATTGCGTCATGGTCAGCCGATCGGCAGCAGCGATTCTCAGGGAGGAGTGCCGAAGGAAGGGATTGTCCGTCCGCAGGATCTCGCGGCGACGGTCTTCCGTCATCTCGAAATCGACACGGGAGCGCACTGGACCAGTCCGCAGGGACGCCCAACGCCGATCGTGACAGAAGGGGGCCGGCCGATACCTGAATTGGGCTAACGCGTTTCGTTCCCATGCTCCGCTTCGTCGATTGTCTCTCGGCGAAATCCTCACTCGACTGCCATACGACTGGCTATATAATGCTGAGAGGAGTACCACCATGTCCGAAGAAAAACTTCTCGAACGCATTGTCTCCGACCCGCGCGTCATGTTGGGAAAGCCTGTCATTCGCGGAACGCGCTTGACGGTTGAATACATCCTCAAGCGACTGAGTGGTGAATCAACAATTGACGAAATACTTCAGGAATATCCCAGCTTGACGCGACAGGATATCAAAGCATGCATGCTATTTGCCGCTGAAACCGTTTCCAGCAATCATTCTTAATGGATTCGCCCGATGCGATTTCTTGTGGATGAATGCACGGGATCGGTTGTCGCTCGCTGGCTCGAAAGTCAGTCATACGAAGTTTTTTCCGTATACGACGACGCGCGAGGAATCTCAGATGACGAAGTTCTCTATAAGGCAAAGACTGAGGACTGGATCTTGATCACCAATGATAAAGACTTCGGCGAAAAAATTTATCGTGAAAGCAAGCCTCACGTTGGTGTAATTTTTCTTCGGCTTCACGATGAGCGAGTGCAAAACAAAATCGATGCTCTCAAGAAGTTCTTGGCGCAACACACAAAAAACATCGCTGGCCAATTCGTCGTGGTCTCTGAGTCGACTGTTCGATTCGCTAAGCCAAGATGAATGCTTGTGTGAATACCATTGTTCCGCGTCAGGTAATCTGTCGTTCATGAGGGAACAGGCGTTGATTGAAACTGAGCACTTCGCTTCCGTAGCTCAACTGCTCGAAACCCTGTGCCTCGAATGAAATTTCGCCGCTGCGCAAGTTGATGGGAATTGTCCAGAGGTGTGCGATGTATCGTTCACGGTCTATCGTCATACGCTCAATACCATTTATCGAAAATGGACCCATTGCTGCTTTGACGTCAGCATAGCTTAAGGAAATGCGCAGATCCCAGACGCCAAAAAAACGTAGCGTTGCAGGCACAATCCGAAACTGGAATTTCTCTGTCCCCTGAATCCATTCGCAAATGTAATCCAAATCGAGAACAAGTTCCCCTGTGCCAAATTCACCTTCGACGATACGTAACGAATACACGTGATTGTCGTGCCACGACATTTCATCAAATTGCTCATCAGTCCAGCGAACCGTTCTCATAAATTCGAGCTCACATAACTTGATGACAACCCTCAATTCGACAACTTCATCCGCGCCACGCGGCTCAATCGCGGGTTCACTTCTTCCGGGGCGTAAGCACAAAGCACTGTCGGCAACCAACACGGTCGCGCCAACCGCTCTTCCGAAAGTCCGCGAACCGTCGGCAACTTCGGTTTTTTCGGCGTCGATTCGGCAATGTCGGGGTCGACTTCGTGCACGTACAACTTTTTCTCAGCGATCAGTTTCACCAGCGTACCCGCGACGTCGGGACTCAGGCCGACCCATAGCACGGTGTTCGGATCGGATCGCAATGCCAATCCCTGATCGCCCGCCGTTGTCATGTACTCGGCGAATGCCTCTTCAAGTTCGTGGTAATGGACGGACTTCTTCAAGCGTACAAACTCGGCGAACGCCGCCGGATACTGACCGTGTTCCGCGAGCATCTGCCATTCTTCACGATGTGCCGCGGCACGTTCCGCCGCGGCTTCTTCATCGCGTCGGTTTTCTTCGTCCATCATTTGCATGACACGGCTGTCGGGGGTCGCCGGCCGGCAGCGCGTTCTTGCCCATTCTCGCAACTCGAAGATTTTTTCTTCCATCGTTACCGACAACGGTACGGTGTTCTCTCTCGCGTCGTCGAGCGCTTTCTGGCTGAGAATCTGACCTTTTCCGTACGAATCGAGCATCGCTGAGACGATGATCTGTTCGAGTTCGGCACCGCTGTAACCTTCGGTCCGTTCGGCGAGATTGTTGATGTCGAATTTTTCGGGTTTCCAGCCCCGCTTGACGAGATGGACTTCGAGAATCTGCTTGCGTTCGTAATAATTCGGCAAATCGATGAAGAAGAGTTCATCGAACCGGCCGCGGCGGAGGAGTTCGGGGGGTAATGATTTCACCGAGTTCGCCGTCGCGACCACGAAGACCGGTGCATGGCGTTCGTCCATCCATGTCAAGAACCGCCCCATCAGTCGGGACATCGTCGAATCATAATCGGCCGACTGGTCGGAACCGGCGAACCCTTTTTCGATTTCATCGAGCCATAACACCGCCGGGGCGATGGTTTCCATCAAGTGCAACACGTCGCGCATGTTCTTTTCGGAACTGCCACGGTCTGAACTTAACAGGCTCGAAACATCGAGTCGCACGAGGGGAAATCCAAGCAGTCGTGCCGTGGCCCGGCAGGTGAGGCTTTTTCCGCAACCTTGCACTCCGAGCAGCAACACCCCTTTCGGGACCGGAACCCCTTTTTCTCGGGCGCGGGAGGAAAAGGCTTCGGAGCGCTGCGTCATCCATTCTTTGAGCATTTCGAGCCCGCCGATGTCACGAACCCCTTCGTCGAGTTCATAGAATTCGACGAGGTCGGAGCCTTGAACCATTCTCTTCTTTTCGGAGACGAGCGAGACGATGATTTCATCGTTAAAGCTGTTGTGGCCATAAAGGGCCCGTGTGAGCGCCTTGCGGGCTTCGCGGACGGTGAGGCCGAGTAAACTTTTTACGACGCGTTCTTCTTCGTCGGGCTTAAGTTCGAGAGGTACCGCTGCGTTCGGTTCTTCATGACCAAATACGTTCTGAACGACTTCGCGGAGTTCTTCTGATCCCGGTAACGGGAGTTCGATCTGGACGGCTTCTTTCTGCAATGCCATCGGAATGTCGGCATCGGGACCGAGGCATAACAATATTTTCTGCTGGTCAGCCAGGTCGGGAATGATGTCGCGAAGTTTGCGCAGTACATCGGGGTTTTCGAGATGAGGAGCGAGATCCTTCATCAAAAAAACGTGCTGTGGCGGATAGAGTGCAATCTGATCGAAAAAATTTTGAGGGTCGTGTCCCGTTTCGCCTTCGTCCATTGAAATGGGAGGTTGTGGCCCGGTCGTCGCCGACCAGGTGACGAGCCCCCACTCCATTTCCAGGGCAAGTTGCGCAAGTTCGTTTTCCCAGCGGTCTTCTTCCCACGATTTGAGGAATAGTAACGTGTATCCCGAGAGAATACGCGATCGCAGATTTTCGAGAATATCGCTGGTCGACATGATGACTCTCTATGGCTGGTTACAATCGACGAAGGCATTAATGCCGGCGTTCTACTTTTTCTTCTTTTCGTTCTCGCCGATTAACGCCGCACGCACTTTGTCGGTTTCTTCTTCGAATTTTTGCGGGCTGCGGCGCCAGCCGGCGTAGTCGGCGACGATGCGGTTGCCGACTTCCTTGACGTGTGGGCTTTTCCAGTTGCCGCCGAACAGATAACCGTCGAGGTTGACGACAACAAATGCCTGGACCGGCTTTCCCTGGTCTTTGCTATAGCGTTTTTCTTTATCGAAATACATGTTGATTTCCTGCTCGCCCCACGGTGCACCGAGCGAATGGCTCGATGCACAGAAGATGATTTTCTCCCAGAGATGTTCGCTCCGAAAATACTGAGGTTCGGTGGTGTCTTCGGAATTCTCGGATTTGTCATTCAACCAGCAGCGCAGCCCTCTCTTTGTCAGACCGAGCTGCAACTGTTCGGCGAACACGCGGTCTTTCTCACCGAAGCGGATGAAGAAGACATGCGATTGAACGGGGTCGTTCGTGTCCTTGAATTTCGGCCACGTATCGAGAAAGGCCTCGGGGAGTCCGCACGCCTGCAGAAATGATTCCGAAATCTTTCCGTTCGAGCGATACAGCGTATCGATGCCGATACAGCTGGGAGCAAGATGCATGAATGAATCGAGCCCTGACGCGGTGCCGAGATTGACGTTACCAAATGTGGCCCATGCCAGAGTGCAGTCCTGCCAGTGCGTTTTGTCGATCAGCGCCCGGCTGAAATTGGTGCCGATGAGTGACGACTTTTTGAACTGTGTGTCGATCAACAGCGTTTCTGTCAGCGAAGCCTCATTAAGGATTGATTCTTGAAAGGTCGCGGCACTCAAATTCGCGCCATTGAATATCGCTTGTGTAAAATCGCAATTTGTCAAAATCGTGCGCGTGAGTTGTGCGAGCGAAAAATCGGTGCCGATCCCTTTGGCATTTGTGAAGTCTGCTGCGTTCATGTTCGCACCTTCCAACTGGGCACCACTGAGATCGGCTCCCTGGAGGTTGGCCCGGCTGAAATTCGCTTTCCGCAAGTCGGCCTTGCGAAGGTCGGCGTTTTCGAGATCGGCCCGCGTGAGATCGCAGCCGCGGAGATCCGACTTGCCGAGCTTTGTCCCTTTGAGTTTGGCTCCGATGAGATCGGCTTTGTAGAGGGGAGCCCCTTGCAGATTGAGCTTGGAAAGGTCGGCATCGACAAGATCGAGCAACACGCCGGGGTTGGCGGTGCGATATTTCAAGATCGCCGGTCGCCCTCGTTTAACGATCTCTAATATCTTGGCACTGGCCACGCTGGTCTCCGAAATTCGCGGAATGGAATGACAGGTATTGGCTATTAGCATACTGTACAGCGAGGCGAAGGAAAATTGATAATTCAAAATTGAGAATGGAGATCAAATCAAGAGGAGTCGTGATAACGCTCGTCTTCATCATTGTTCACTTTCAACTCTCAATTGTCACCTCTGGTCAACCCCTCTTGACCTAATGTCAAAAATGCGAATACTCTCCGTCGATTTGGGGTGATTCTCTCAGAATTGCACAAGACATCATGCGGCCAGGGAGCAGGCTTTGTCTAAGCGAATATTCTTTTCTGTGGGTGAGCCGAGTGGCGATCAACATGCGGCCTGTTTGATTCGCGAATTGCATCGTCGCGTTCCCGATTTGGTGTGTGAAGGCTTCACCGGACCACTGATGGAGCAGGAGGGTTGCCATTCGCTGTTTCGCCTGACAAATCTCGCCGTGATGGGTTTTCTTAAAGTTGTCCCCTTGTTATTGCAGTTTTATCGGCTTGTGCAGTTGGCAGACCGCTGGATGCATGAGCACCGACCTGACGCCGTGATTCTGATTGATTTCCCCGGTTTCAACTGGTGGATTGCCCGCAAAGCGAAGCGGCTGGGGATACCCGTCATCTATTATCTTCCGCCGCAGTTGTGGGCGTGGGCTCCGTGGCGGATCCGGCGGATCAAACGGAATGTCGACGAAGTCATCTGCGGACTCGGTTTCGAACGCGACTGGTACTCCGAGCGCGGCGTCCCTGTGACATTTGTGGGGCATCCATTTTTTGATGAAGTCGCCGGAAAAGAACTCGATCAGACTTTCTTGCAGAAGTGGGCGTCGAACCGTCATCGAGTCGTGGGAATTCTGCCCGGGTCTCGGACTGCGGAAGTAACGAAGAACTTCCCGGCAATGCTCGAAGTGATACGCCGATTGCACATTTTACATCCCGACGTCACATTCCTGGTGGCCAATTATCGGGAATCGCATCGGACGATGTGTGAAGCGTGGATCGCCGAATCTCCGCAACCACTTCCTGTGGTTTGCACGACTGACAAAACATCAGAAATCATTCAGTGTGCCGAATGCGTGCTGATGGTATCAGGCTCGGTCAGCCTGGAAATCATGGCGCGAGGGACACCAGCGGTCGTCCTTTACCGGGGAAACGTCGGCATATATTTGCTGGCAAAGCTGTTACTGACATGCAAATACATGTCGCTGCCGAACCTGATGGTGGATCGCGAAATCATGCCGGAGTTCCCCTTCGTCCGACGGTTAGATTACCACGCCGGACGAATGGCGAACATTCTTGATGGTTGGCTCGTTGATGAATTGGCGCGTCGTCAAGTCGTCGAACAGATGTTGCAACTGAAGCATCGCTACGGGAAAACCGGGGCGACCGTGCGCACGGCCGAGGTCATTCTGAATCGACTCGGTCTGGTGGATCACGATTCCCTCATCCCGGCAAAACGGGCGGCGTGATCATCGGCAAACGTGATCCGAGGGCTCGTTTTGGACAGTTTTCCATTGACGGCCGCGAGATTTTCGTAAAAATCAGCCGGAAAACGAATTTCAACGGCTTTGGCAGTTCGACGTTCGACTCGATAGCGGTCTGTTTTCGAGCGCGTTAGAATCTGGCTGTCATTCAGGTTCACCGACGATTTCTATCGAAATCCTGCCGACGACCGTCCCTTAGTCATGGCATGGTCAGCTCGAGTTCTGAATCCGATTCGCGTTGCATTGGCAGCAAGGGCAATTCACTCTAAACAGGTTGAGGTATGGCGGTTAAAAACGTTCGCATAGGTATCATAGGTGCAGGGGAAAACACCCGAGTTCGACATATACCCGGCTTTCGAGCGATCGCGGGAGTCGAGATCGTCGGAGTTGTTAACAGCACTCCAGAATCGTCGCAGCGCGTGGCGCAAGAGTTCTCGATATCCAGAACATATCCCGATTGGCAGGCTTGCATTGCCGATCCCGACGTCGATGCCGTGATGATCGGCACCTGGCCAAATCTGCATTGTGAGGTTACCTGTGCTGCACTAAACGCCGGAAAACATGTTCTGACGGAAGCCCGCATGGCACGAAATGTCGGCGAGGCTCGGAAAATGCTGGCCGCATCTCAGGCTCACCCGGAATTAGTAGCACAGATCGTCCCCAGTCCCTTCGGACTGAAACATCTCGACTATGTTCAGCAGATGATCCACGGGAGTTATCTCGGTGAGTTACGTGAAGTCGTCGTTATCAGTGTTGACGACATGTTCTGGGATTACACTCAGCCGTTGCATTGGCGTCAGGATGCTGACATCAGTGGTTATAACACTCTGTCGCTCGGGATCATTCACGAAACCTTATCGCGTTGGGTACCGTTGCCGACCAGAGTCTACGCTCAGACGGCGACATTTGAACCGACACGACCCGTATTCGGAAAGCAGGAACCAGGCCGGGTCACCGTTCCGGACAGCGTGCAGATTCTAACTCAATTCGAGAATGGCGCACGAGGTATCTATCATATTAGCGGTGTTGACCTGTGCGGGCCCGGTCGTCAAATTCATTTGTATGGTAGTAATGGTACGATCAAACTTGAATTTGGCGAAACGGAGCGACTTTATGCCGGCCGTCGGAGTCTTCCGTTGAGCGAAATCGTGATCGATCCCGATAAATTGGGAGATTGGCGAGTTGAGGCGGAATTCGTCGGAGCCATTCGCGGAGAGGAGCAGGTTCGTTTGACCGATTTTGAAACGGGAGTCCGTTACATGGAGTTCACCGAAGCGGTGATTCTGAGCGGTCGGACCGGACAAGCGATCGATTTACCGTTGAAATAGGATGCTCTGCTGGAACCAGACGCGTGAAATCGACGTCGCGGACGAAGTTGCCGAAGTGATTATGCTGGCGGGTGTTAACATTTCTAATCGTTGAGATTGAACTTCAACAAATCGGTCTTCACCGAAACGTCACATTCTGTTATTTACCCTTCCGAAGTTGATGACGCCACAATTCGTTCAGATTTCAAGCGGCAAAATGTGCCGATGCGAGACGAACTTGTTGAATTCAGCGATCGAACTGTTGTGGAATCAAATTCTCCCCCTTGACGAAAATCACGGACTCTGCAACATTCTCGTTTCTAGCTCTCTCATGCGAGAGCGTGCCGAAATTGTAGAGTTCAATGACGCCTGATATCGAAGATTCTTCCTTTCATCTTCACCAACATTCACATCCCATCGGTCAATTCTGACCTCCCAACGCCCACACCTGATCAGCTCAATACCAATCCCATTTGATTCGCATCCGCACCTCCCTCCATCATTTCCGTCAATTTGTTTTCCATTTCTTGCCCACCCCTTCAGTCCAAATCTCTGAACAGACCATAAGCACCCTTGCTCGTCTGCAGCCCGATCTTTTCCTATCGCCTTAAGACTCGATTTCCTAAATATTTACAACAAGAGGACCAAACGCATTGTTATTGCGGGTGCTGTCATGGCACCCGGAGTAACCGTTAAAGATCCCCGAAAGTGTAAAGTTTCTGCAAACTGACTGTATTACGAATCCGGCATGTGCCGAATATTCGAATTAACCGTCAAAGTCGTCGTAATCAGCACGCGCTTTGGAACGAGAATCGATGAACATTTGTATTAAAGCTTCCGCCGTGGCTTGTCGCCTGATCAACACTCTCAGAGCCAGAACCGCACTCGTTGCCGGTTGTTGTGCCCTGGCGTTCTGCCTGATGCAGGGGAACGGAGCCTGGGCACAGCCAGGGCAATTCGTCGACCCCGATTTTGGGGGGGACGGCAGCCAGGACTTCAGCGGTAGTGTCTCGCTGGGGAACAACGGGACGTATCTGATGTTCGATCAGAACGTCGGCAACCGTGTCGGGTTGCAAGACGGTTATTCGCGATTCAACATCTTCATGCCGTTGTTTCAGCGTGATCCCAACAACCTGCTTTTTGGATCGGTGAACCTGATTGTATCTGACCATACACGTGTAGGAGCCGTTGGTTCGATTGGTGGTCGTCATTATTTCTCTCAATACGATCGCATTTTGGGAATTAGTGGATCGTACTTCTCCGACGACAGTCAGACCGGCCATCGCTACAACCAGGTCAGCTTCGGAGCGGAATGGCTCGGCAACACTTGGGACCTTCGATCGAACATTTACATTCCCGTCGATCGACAAGATACAAAACTTGGTATCGTTCAGGAGGGAACAACTCCTGTTTCCCGTGACGGACAACTTGTCTATCTGAACCAGCGGGCTTTTGAAGAACAATTATTGGGAGGCGACCTGGAAGTCGGTGTCCCGATTCCCACGCAATCGTGGATCAAGGCATTTCTCGGAACCTATTATTATGACACGACCGAACCTGCCGACGTCGTCGGTGTGAGCGGTCGAGTCACGGCGCAGGTTTCGACCGACATGAACCTCTACCTCGGCGTGACCGATGACAAACGCTTCGGCACCAACCTTACCGGCGGCGTGGCAATTGCCTTCTCAGGAGGGACCGGCTATCAGTTCTTCCCGACGCGTACGATCGATCAACGAATGTTCGATCAGGTCGTACAAAACTACCGCATTTCGACGAATCTCTATACCCAAGAGGAAGAAGCTCCTGTCATCAATCCCGGTACAGGGCTTCCCTTCAGTATTATCTGGGTGGATAACAGCAACCCGAATGCCGGCAATGGATCGTTCGAAAATCCCTTCCAGGAAATTCACGAACAGATTTGTTCCGACATTATTTTCGTCCGTACCGGTACCACGACAGCGGTCAATCCGCTTGTCAGTGAATTCATTCTGTGCGACAACCAGCGGTTGCTGGGTGAAGGTTTACCCCACTTGATCTTCGGAAGCGTCATCGATGTTCCCGGCGTCTCGATTGCGGGGCCAAACCCGTTTGTGACAACCGGCCTGGGCGGCGACATTGTTACGCTCGCCAATAACAACGAAGTCTCCGGTTTCAACTTTATCTCGCCCGCGGGTGGTACGGCCATCACGAATGACTTCGCCATCCAGCACACGAATATCAACAACGTCCATGTTACGGGCTCGGGCAGCGGTGTCGATCTGCGCAATCTGCGCGGGAATGCCACCATCAACAATTCGACCTTTGATCTCGTGGGTGCCCCGTTCCCAGGTGCCATCAGCATTGTCAATAACAATCAACCGCCTCTCAATCTGAATCTGGACAGCGTCGACATCACCGGCGGCGTCAGAGGCATCAGACTGTCAGCGACAGGCTCACAGATCAATTCGCTGATGAACAGTGTGACGGCTGACGGCAGCGGAGACGGCCTTGTGCTCTCTGCCGCCCACAATGCCCAGATCAACATTACGATGAACAACAGTAACTTCATCAATTCAACGGGCATTGGCGTGGCTCAAGGAGACGGCATCGGAGCGACCACGTCGCTGGACGGAAATATCTTTATCGATGCGACGAACACCGATCTAAGCGGAAACGCTGACAACGCTCTCGACGTCGACAATTTCTCCGGGGGACGCTTCAGTGCCGTCTTTAATGTTGGAGATTTCAGTGGTAGCGGCGACGACGGCGTGCAGTTCACGGCCAACGATTCGCTTAACAACTCGCTGATCATGACCAACGTCGACGTCAGCAACAGCGGTGGCGACGGACTCCATGTCGCGCTGAACAACTCATCGAGTATGCTTATCGATATCACCAACGGCGATTTCAGTGGCGCCGGAGAAGATGCCGTCGATCTGCTCGCGAACGGTGGATCGGTGATGAATGTAACGATCGACCCGACTCCGGGCACCGGCGCCGGGGCCAATGGCATGTTGATTCGTGCCCTGGGTGGTTCGACGATCACCGGATTGTTCGAAGATGTTGATTTCTCGGGAGCCGATCGCGATGGTCTGCATGTCGAAGTCATCGGCGTCGGTTCGATCGCGAATCTGACCTTCGAAAACTTCAGCTTTGCGAATGCAGCCACGGGCGACGGATTCCAGTTCCTCGTCGACGGCGGCGAAATGAATGCTTCATTCGCGAATGCGACGAATGGCTTTGGTATCGTTGGACTTGTCGATAACAACGCTGTCGCAAACCTGACCGTCAGCAATACCGATGCGTCGAGTGCGGGACTATACGGCTTCTGTGTCGACGTGCTGAATCAGTCGACCTTTACCGGCACGTTTACGAATGTCTCATTTGCCAATGCGGGTATCGGTCCGGTCTGCATTAACGTCGATGGGGGTTCGACATCGACTACCATCTTCGACAATGTCGACTTCGGCAATGGCGGCCCCATGTGCGGCATCGAATTCATGGTTCAAAATGGCAGTACGTACAATACTTCCGTCTTCAATTCCAACCTGTCTAACTTCCTCAGCGCCGTTTGCGGCACCGTGATGGACAGCGGCTCCTCTGCCACCGTTACCTTACAAGACGTCTTCGCCGACAACAGCACCGCCAGCGGTATTGACGTCGACGTCGATCAGGGGACGTTCGTCTTCAACGCCACTGATGTGTCGATCGACAACAGCGGGGTCGATGGAATTGACCTCACACTTACCAATGGCGCCAGCGGCGATCTGAATATCGCCGATACGTCCATCGAGAATTCCGATCGTCACGGCATCCATGTCGATGCCACCAACTCGACGATGCAAAACTCTTTTGTTAACAACTCATCGCTCGACAATAGCGGAGCCGGCGGTGTTGGCCACGCGATCTTCTTCGACCTGGATGACTCGACCGTTCCGCTCTTCTCGATGTCCAACACATCGGCTGAAGGGGCGGCAGACGACGGATTGTTCGTAAACGCTCTGAACGGCTCGATCTTTACCGGCACGATCAGCGGCGGATCGTTTGACAATGCCGGTGATAACGCCCTTCACGCAAACCTCGATAACAACTCTGTCGTCGACCTGATGACTGACGGAACGTCAGCCGAATCGGCCGGGATCAATGGACTGCTCGTCACCGGTACGGCTAGCTCGACCTTCAATGGCGATTTCCAGAATGGATCGTTCAACGGTGCCGGTCTCGACGCCGTGCACATCGATCTCGACAACTCGGATGGCACGCTGTTCATGGATAACATGACCGGTGCGAACGCCGGAAATAATGGATTCCTCGCCGATCTCGACAACGGTGCCGAACTCATCAGCACCGTCAACAATGGCTCGTTCAGCGACAACGGTAACAATGCCATTCGGCTGCTGCTCGATAATGCCTCGTCGGCTACGACCGTGTTTTCGAACACTCCAGGTGAGAATAGCGCTGCCGACGGTATGTTCATGAGCGTCGACAACGGCAGCGACCTGACGAATACCGTAATCGGCGGCAGCTTTAATAATAGCGGTCTCAATGCCATTAACGGCATTCTCGATACAAATTCGTCGCTCGAACTCAACCTGACCAATACCACGGGTGACGATGCTCAGGAAGGCGGTATCTTCATCACCGCCACGAATAACTCGTCTCTAAATCTGACGACGCTCGGCGGATCATTCGACGACGTCGGTCAAAACGGCGCTGCTGCCAATCGCAATGGCCTGAATCTCGACTTCGACAACTCCGATGCTCAGCTCGACATGGACGGCACGACCTTCGAGAATGCCCCGGCGAACGGTGCACTCCTGACGTTCGATAACGGTGCCACCCTCGGTACGGCTCTCACCGCTGCCTCGATTGCCAACGGTTCGTTTGATGGCGCCGGTGAGGACGCAATCCACATGAGCTTCGACAACGTATCGATTGGATTCCTCGATCTGACCTCCACGACCGGAGACAACGCAGGCGTCAATGGCATCTTCGCCAATCTCGACAACGCCAGCGAACTGACGCTCGGCGTCAATGTCGGCTCGTTCGACACCGCTGGCGACGACGGCATGGAATTCAACGTCGATAACGCCAGCACATTCAATGCTGACATCGTCACAACCTCGTTCGACGACGCCGGAAACAACGGCATCATCGGAAACATCGACAACCTTTCCATCGTCGAACTGCTGCTTACCGGCACGACCGCCGACAATGCGACCGCCAATGCGCTGTTCATCACCGAGAACAATGGATCTGATTTCAACGGCGTCGTCACGGGTGGTTCGTTCACAAATGCCGGCCAGAATGCGTTAGGTTTCGACATCGATGCGTCGACAACCTCCTTTACATTAACTGGTGCCCCGGCCAACGATGCAGGTCTGAACGGATTGTTCGTCGAGGCGACCAACGGTGCCGTATTCGGGACCGCCTTGCAGCCCGTAACCATTCTCAACAGCAACTTTAATAACTCCGGACACAATGCCGTGTTCGGAAGCTTCGATACTGCTTCGACCGGTGCCATTACGATGGATAACACCTCGGGAGTTGAGAGTGGTTTCGACGGTCTGAATCTGGAAGTCCTGGGGGAATCCAGCCTGATCTTCGAGGCGTCGAACGGGTCGTTCGCCGACAGCGGTCAGGATGGTGCTTCGCCGCTGGACGAACGAAACGCTATCGACCTGCTGGTGACGGGTGCGTCGAGTCTTGACCTGACGTTGACGAACATCGATGCCAACAACACGGCAGGAAACACCACGCAGGAAAATGGCATGTTATTCGAAGTCGCGAGTGCCAGCACGCTCACGGCGAATATCAGCAGTACGATCGCCGCCGCTCCTTCGAATTATTCGAATAACAATGTGAACGCCGTACAGGGTACCGTCACGGGCGTTGGCTCTGTGGCCGATCTGGTGTTCGATGGTATCACCGCCGACGAAAGTGGCGAAGAAGGCTTTAACATCGCCGTCAGCGACCGGGCAACACTCGATCTCGACGTGCTCGGTACCGTCAATGGCAGTTCAATTTCGAACAGCGGCGGTGACGGTATGCTGATTACGGCGACCGGGAACGGTGCCGCAAGCGACACGACCGCCTCCATCACCCTCGATAACACCCTCGTCGACGAGAACGGCCAGGACTTGCTCCTGGGGGGTGACGGTCTGGATATCAGCGGTAGCAACGGTGGCGCGATCGACCTGACGACTATCGGCGGATCGGTTTCGAGAAATCGCGACGTCGGTATTCGCATCGGCGTTATCGATGAACTTTCACTATTCACCTTGAACATGAATGGAACCACGGTCAATGCCAACCAGAACGGCGAAGGATTACTTGCCAGCGTCATTAACGGCGGACTGTTTAATGCGACAATCGTTGATGGTTCCTTCACTGGCAACGGTGTGTTGACACCTGCCAGTGGCTTCAAGACGACCGCGAGTGGAACCAACGGCGGCGGCACCCCCAGCACGGCGAATATCAGCTTCGATGGAACCGATATCAGCAATAACTCCATTCATGGTCTCGAATTGCTTGCTAATCTTGGTGCGGAAATGAACGTCGATCTCACTGACGTCACGATCTCCGATAACCGATTCAGCGGCGTCAGTATGGGTGTCTTCAACGCCGATACCGTTGGAACCTTTACGATGACGGGCAATAACGTCGTCTCGGATAACGGGACACTCACCGACTTCGACGGCATCGATATCGACGTTAACAATGCACAAAGCATGTCGATCTCCATTGCCGGAACGGTTCAAGGCAACGGCAACGACGGTGTCAACATCAACGCTATCGACACGACGATCGATGCGATTTCGATCACTGGCGACATCATCGAAAACGGTACATTCTCCGGCGGCACGGGTGACGGCGTCAACATCAGCCTCGACAATACGCTGGTGAGTGCGTTCTCGGTACTCAACGCTAATGTCAGCGATAACTCGGGTGGCGGACTGGTGCTCGGCGCCGCAAACGGCACATTGATCAACGGCGGACTCATCACCCTCAGTTCGTTCAGCGGAAACACCGGTGGTTCGGGTATCGAACTCGATCTGACCGATTCAGACGCACCGAACTTCCAGATCGTCTCCAACACCAATATTTCCAACAACGACGAAAATGGTGTTCTTGTCCGACTCACCAGCACGCCACTCACTGGTTTGACCATTTCGGACAACTTCAATCTCGACGCTGGAAATCTGATCGAAGGTATCAGCGGCAACGGTCTTAACGGTATTCTGTTCGACATCAACGATTCGAAACTGGTCGACCTCGTTGTCAATGACAACTTCATCGACGGCAACCTGGGTGGTGACGGTGTGAACTTTACCGACACCGACAGCGATATCCAGGGTCAGATCGCGGGCAACACGATCACCAACAACAGCGGCAATGGTATCGGCATCGCCAATCTGGTCTCGACGGTTCCGACGATGACGATCGATTTCGGCGACATTGCCAACGATCGTTACATCCTCTCGAACGTTATCTCCGGTAACGGAGGTTCGGGTATCTTCGTGGACCTCGACAGCAATATGAACTTCCTGGCACAACTGGGGGGCAACACCATCGATGAGAACAACGTCGGATTCCGCTTGCGTGCTCATGGCGATGCGACGTTTGATACCGAATTCGGTAACGCTCTGATGCCGGTTGTCGCCAACACGTTTAATGCAAACAGCGATGCGGGTATCGCCTACGAGTTGACTCGTCAGTTCTTGGGAGACAACGTCGACGTCGTCGGAGACGTTACCATCTCGGAGGTGACGATTACCGGTACCACGAACGGTCCCAATACACTTCTTGACGGTTCGGGTATCCACTTCCGCATGAACGATAACGCCTTGTTGAACACGGCGATCATCGACAACAATAACGCACTCATCAGCGGCAACGCTGCCGACGGTATCACTGTGGAAATTGCCGAGGACGCCGGTCTTCCCGATTTGCGGATTCTCAACGCTCAGATTACGGGTAACCAGGCCAATGGTATTAACATCAACCGCTTCGATCACTCGGAAATTGTAGCGCTGATCGAAAACATTCAGGGAACGGGGAACACGCTTGATGGGTTCAACCTGTTTGCAACCAACCGACAGACGCCCGAACTGCTCTTCACCTTCAACGACAACAACTTCAGCAACAACGGCCAGGACGGTATGTCGTTCGAAACGGCTGCGGACGCTGTCGTACGACTTCTCGGCGATCGTAACGTCATCGACTCCAACGGCCGACACGGTATGACGTTTCTGACGGGTGAACGATCAGCGATCGGCAACCCGATTTCAACCGATCGTAGCATCTTCAATAATACCATTATCACCAATAATGCCCAGGACGGCGTGAATCTGACCGCGAATAACGACACTCGCATTCTGCTCGATTTCCTCAGCCCGGTCGATCCGCTTGCATCCGATCGCACGCAGATCACTGGCAATGGGAACAACGGTCTCACGCTGATCACGAATTCCTCATCTGAACTCGATCTCATATTGCAGGGGGCCGACGTCACTGGCAACGGTGCCGATGGTTTCAATGCGACATCCAACGGCTCGTCATTGATGACATTCACCGTCGGGGGTGCCGGAGCTGGAGAAGACAACATCATCAGCGAGAACATTGGTGCCGGTCTCAGTCTGAATGTGAACAGCAGCAGCTTCATGTCGGCTGATGTCACCAATAACATCATGAATTTCAACGGCGATGACGGTACCAGCCTGACTCTGAACGGTTCTTCCAACTTCACCGGAACCTTTACCGACAACACCATGAATAACAACGGTGCACGCGGCTTCGACTACACCGCCAACGGCAGCAACGGCAGCCGTATTGATCCCGTGGACATCATCCTGACGGGGAACGAGTTCAAGACCAACGATCTGGAAGGTATCCGTGTCGTCACCGATGCCAACCTCAACCAGAACCGTTCCGTCCTACTCAGCAATACGGGTTTCCCGAGCGACAACCGCCTGCCCCCTTACAATCCTCTTGATCCGGCCTTTACAGGTACGCCCGGCTACGAAGCCGACTTCCTGAATCTGTTCACCACGCAGGCCACGAACCTGATCGTCACCACCAACACCATTCGCGACAACGGCAACGGTGTCGACAGCCACGGTATGTTGATGCAGATCGGAACCTCGACCTATGTCGCGGCCGACGTGCAGAACAACGTCTTCGGGGGCAACGTGCTGAGCGACTTCCGCACCGAAGGATTCCTCTCTGCCGGCAGTCCCAGTGCATCTGTGAACAATAGCGGATCGGGGACGTTCGATATCGTGTTTCTCGACGACACTGCACAGCTTGATCTGCGATTCAATCTGAACACTGGCGATCAGATCGAACCGACGGCCACAGGTGCAGCCTACGCCGACGATGCGGGTAAGGCCAACCCCCGCAGCAATCCTTACCTGTTCCAGGTCGACGATGATCCAAACCTCGATTTCCCGAACAACGATTTCATCCAGTTCGGGGTTCAGCAGGATATCAGCGACGCGTTCTTCTTCGGAGGATACAACCTTCGTGGATCAGCCGATCCGCTCTTCCCGAACCCGGCCTTCCCACCGTTCTTGCCGTAGTCTTATGTGCTGAAATAGCATGAATAACGGATCATTTGCAACAGACCGTCTTAACCGGACGGTCTGTTGTGTTGCGCCGAATGAGTGATGCGTGAACCCAGGCATCGTCAACCGAGATGTCCGATTATTGGCAAGCGTTCCGCATTTGTTGTCCGATCCCTTGCTTTTTGCGATCGGATTCGTCCAAATACACACTGCGATGTTTTGATTGCCCATATGAGGCAATTTAGATTTCCGCGGGCCAAAACGAGAAACGATATTGGGGCAGATCGTTTCCGGTGTTCAGGACCAGCTAACAAGACCGTGGGGCCGGCGCGGATTTTCTTTGTTCATGCTTTCTCCCTGCGCACCACTAAATTGGGTAGGCGTTGTTCCTTCGTTCCACATTGTCGGAACCGGAACTAAAGTCGGTGAGAATGATTCTTCGCCGGATGGAATCCCGAAACAGGGCGAGGTGCATGAAGAGTCCACGCTCCTGAATCAACACCCTTTGAAGAAGAGTCAGGTTCAAAGAACCTAAGTTTTGATTCTGATCGGCCATTGTTATTCGACCAGCCGCTTCATCTGATCCGCCTCTGAACAGAATTGAGTCCGCCGCCGGTCAATCCGACAAACGCCTTCACATTCCACACGATACGTTCCTGCGGGACCGGTGTACCACAGTGAGGGTGCGGTGTCGAGAATGTTTACCTGAAAGTTGAGGCGACGGCGCAGTTGTTGCAAAGATGTTGGTAGGAGAAGTCGTTTTTCTCGCGTTGGAGCGAATATTCAGCAGAATATCACAGTATTCATTGGCACATGTGGAAAATGGATTCCTCAGTTAGGTGTAGGTGGAGTTAAACGGTCTTTAGCTGGTGTTCAGAATTCTTGACAACGTCAACGAACAGCAACATCCCGGAAAGAATGGGAAAAATGCTGAATTTGAAAAGAAATAAGTACACAATGGGTATCGCCTTTTTTTAGGATGAATGAATAGGCCAAGGGGCAGTCGACGGTTCGGCTTGCAGAGAGATCCGTCGAAATCGGTCCTGCGGCGTTGATGATACGCGATGACAATTATTCGCGATGACAAATGTAAGTCGGCATGAGTTATACATTTCTCAAGTTACTCTTCAGGGGCAAATTCAATGCTGATCAGCGACTGGCTTAGAACACTTCGGCGTCACGATATGGCAATCTCCCCACGTCGTGCTTTTCGACGTACTCAACCCCGGCATGCTTGCGTGTCGCTGGAGTCGCTCGAAACACGCATACTCCTGTCGGCGACCATCTACGACGACGCGAACGACAAGGACAATCTGGGAACCGTCGGGCCGGTCCAAGATCCGACGCAAGTCGGCGGAGTCCCCAACCCCTTCGGTACCGGCAACGTTAACGTCAATGCAGACGACCACGGTCAGTCGACCAATCAAGCGACAAACGTTGCAGTGGGAGCGACTCAAACTGGCGCAATCACGTTCGATGGCGACGCCGACTTCTTTCGCGTGCATCTCTCTGCCGGGAAGACATATATCTTCGAGACCAAGCTCGGAACCATCGGCGATACCACGCTGACCCTCTACGCACCGGATGGAAAAACCGCTCTGGCATTTGATGACAACGGCGGATTAGGCCGGGCCTCGCGGATCATCTTCACGCCGCAATCCGGCGGCACCTATTACCTGAGCGTGCGACCTTATAATTTTCAGGATCACGGCACCTACAGTCTGGAGATCGACGTCGCCCAGGATGGACCGATCGCTTCACCCACACTCCTCGGTCCGTTGACATCCACCACCGACGATACGCCGACCTTCGAATGGACGGCTATTGACGGCGCGAGTTCTTACGAACTGGTCGTCCACGATATCACAAGCGGCGCACAGAACGTCATTCACGTCGTCGTAAATTCGACATCGTACACGCGCGCCGTGGCTCTCGATCTCGGCCATAGTTACTCGTGGAAAGTCCGTGCCGTTACACAGATGGGAGCGACGAGTGCGTATTCCAGCCTCGCCTATTTCAATATTCCGGGGGGGCTCGACGATCACGAGAATGTTCCTTCCGACGCTACCGATATCGTCCCGGGAAACTGGATTGGGAATATCAATTACATCGGCGATCAAGATTGGTTCAAGCTGAATACCGTTCCAGGAACGACGTACGTCGTCAAGACGACCGGCAACACTCGGGCCTACTTGTACGATAACACCGTATCGACTATCTCCGATCCTGTCGGAAGTACATTGGCAACGGGTATCGACGGCGAACTTGTCGACAATGTGGTCGATGGCACACTCAATGTCGGTATTACCGCTCTTGATGTCGTCGTTAACATCACCAACGGTGCATCTCTGGCTGTCGGTACGATTATAGAGATGGGCACCGAACTGATGGAAATCACCGGTGGCGCCGGTAATCTTCGAACAGTCACGCGGGCGTTTGGCGGAACGGTTGCCGCAGCACATGGAGCGGGTGTGGACGTGATCGTCCGCAGCATTCGCATCGACGACCCGTTGGCCTTCCCATCGACGACTCCATTCACGGTCCGCATCGGTAACGAGCAGTTGTCGGTAACGGCGATTGGGACGGGTATTAACGCCAACCGATTCATAGTCACCCGCGCTTTCGCCGGGACAACTCGCTCCAATCACTTCAACCTCGACGATGTGCAACAAGTCGGTACGGTGGTCTTTAACGTTGCAAGCGCTGCCGGATTCCCCGCTGCACCGGGCTTCGTGGTTCAAATCGACAACGAACGATTTCTTGTGACAGCCATTGCCGGCAATCAGTTTACAGCCACCCGAGCGGCAAATAGCACTACTCCCGGACTCCACGAAGCGGGTGCCAGTGTCTCGATGCTGGTATTTGGCGGAACGTCGACGCTGCAATTCACCGCTCAGAACAACGGACCCTACTTTGTTCAGATCAGGAATCCGTTCGGCGGCACGGGCGCGTACACCATGACAGTCAGGCTGCAAGGGGATAGTATCAGCGACACGCCGGGAGCTGCCTTCCCCATTGCCCTGTATCAAACCGTCGAAGCGGCGATTGAATCGCATCGCGACGAAGATTGGTTTGTTTTCACCGCACCACACGACGGACATTTCATCTTCGAAACGTCACTTGGCACGCTCATCGATTCAACTCTTGAACTTTACGACGATGCCAGCACGACGTTGTTGCAGTCCGACAACGATAGCGGCGCAGGCCGGGCGTCGAAAATCGAACGCGACATGCTGACCGGTCAGACGGTTCGGTTGCGAGTGCAGGGATTCGACATGCGAATCGGGTCGTATTCGATTCGAGTCGGTGAAACTCCGGCCGACGACCATCTTAACAATTCACTGACGCCCGCTTCCCTCACACAGTTGCTGCTCAATAATCCCGTATTCGGTAATGGGAACATCGAAACAGCAGGTGACCAGGATTGGTTCAAAATCGATGTTGTCGCCGGTCAGAAGTTTATTCTTGAAACGGTCGCCGGTACGTTAAATGATACCACCATGACGTTGTACGCCGCAGATGGTACAACGCAGCTGGCATTCGACGACGATAGCGGCCCGGGTAAACTTTCTCGAATTGTCTTTACTCCGACGGTCACCGGTACGTTCTTCGTCCGCATCAAGGCGTTCTCCGCCTTGGCGACCGGAACATATCAGGTCACTTACTCCGCCGGTTCCGCCGACGATTTCGGTAACGATGCCGCAACGGCAGCCCTCGTACTGGTCGATACGACCACCACTGGTAACATCGAAGTGGGTATGGATCAGGACTGGTTCAAGTTCGATGCGGTTGCCGGTCAGGACTACCTCTTCGAAACCGTGCTGGGCAACCTGGCCGATACGGTTCTGACGTTATTCGATACCGACGGCACCACCGTGATTGCTACAAACGATGATGGAGGCATTGGGCTTGCTTCGCGCATCACCTGGCAACCGACCGTCAACGGAACGTACTTCCTCAAGGTTGCTGCCTATGGATCAAATCAGGTTGGTACATATCAATTGAAAGTCAGCGCCGTCGTCGATGATCACGGCGACAGTGCCGCCGATCCGACGGGAATTCTAGTCAACAGTTCGACAGGTGGAAACATCGAACGTCCTCAGGATCAGGACTGGTTTACCATCGATCTGGTACAGAATACGTTCTACCGCTTTGAGATTCAGACGAATTCACTGAGTGCCGCCCGATTCCGGTTGATCGATCAGGACGGTCTGGCAGTTCTCAAATATACTGAAACATCGCAAGGTCATTTGCTCGGTTCGAATGTCATCGAGTTTCTTGCGCCGTCAACCGGCACGTATTTCCTGAAAGTTCAGGGACTCGGTTCCACCGACACCGGGACATACACCATCGATGCCGTCGAACCGCTTGTTTCCGGCGTCGGCACGCCGATTCTGCTCACGCCGAAGGGTATAGTATCCAGCACACGGTTCCCCGTCTTTTCGTGGCAGCCGGCGTCGCTTGCCGAGCGCTATGTGTTGCAGGTCGACAACCTGACGACAGGACAGCAAGCCGTCATACTCGAAACGAATTTAACTGCTACGACCTACGTGCCGACGACTGCGCTGCAGAACGGCCACGTGTACCGCTGGTCGGTGCAGGCGTTTAACGACACGATCGGCACAGCCGGACTCCCCAGTCTGGGGCAGAATTTCCTGATGCAACTTCAGGACGACCACGCCGACAAAGCCGTCGGTTCGACCCCGATTCCCACGAACGGATCGGTCGCCGGTAATTTCGAAATTCCTGGTGATCAGGACTGGTTCAGCTTCAAAGCGAAGGAAGATGCCGACTATATCATCGATGTCACGTTGAATACACTGACCGATTCGACGCTGGAACTGATCGATCAGGACGGGACGACTGTGCTGGTCTTCGATGATAACAGCGGTCCGGGACTCGCGTCGCAGATCGTCTGGCATGCTGACGCCACCGGTATGTATTTCCTCCGCGTGAAACCGAAGACGTCCGACATGACGGGAACCTATTCGGTCTCGGTCACCGAATCGATAGACGACCATGGTGATATCGCAACAGAGGCCACATTTGTTACGACGCCAAGTATCACGGCAGGGAACATCGAACTGGCCGGCGATCAGGATTGGTTCCGCGTACTGGCCGCAGAGGGTGTCGAGTATACCTTCTCGACATTACTCGGCAGCATCAATGGCACAGGCATGAAGTTGTACGCGGGCGACGGCACGACGCTCATCAATCAGGACATCGACGGAGGGACGGCGTCAATCACATTCACAGCGACGAAAACCGGGTCGCTCTTCCTCGCCGTCAGCGGTGCCAGTCCCACGCAGACCGGTACGTACAATGTTCGCGTCACCTCTTCGGCTGACGATCATGGCAATAACGCCGTAGTTTCGACTCCGGTTTCCGTCGGTTCGATTACTAATGGAAATATCGAAACGTTCGGAGATCAGGACTGGTTCAACGTCTCGTTGATTGCAAACACCGATTACACGTTTTCGACCGCACTGCTAACACTCCCCGGCAGCGTGCTGACGCTGTACGATATCAATGGTACGACGATTATTTCGACCGATAACGACGGCGGGACGGGATTAGCCTCGCTCATTGATTTCACCCCGACGGTGGACGGTGTTTACTACCTGAAAGTGACGGCACTGAATGCAACTCAAGTCGGCACCTATACCTTGAGCGTCTCGGAACAATCCGCGCCGACTCTCACGGTCGGAAACAACGTGAACGTCAGCAAAATTCCGTTTAATCAGGCTGAAGTCACAATCGCGGTAAATACGGCCAATGCGCAGAATCTGATCGCGGCTTCGAACACTCTCGATGATACGGCAACAAACGATTTGATTTGGTATTCAAATGATGGTGGCCAGTCGTGGACTCAGGTGCAGATTCCCAATACGACCGGTTCCGTGGGACGTGGAGATCCGACCATCGTGTTTGATCGCCTGGGAGTTGCCTATTACGCGCACTTGAACGGCCAGGGGGGCCTTTCGGTGGCGAGATCCAGCAACGGCGGCCAGACTTGGACAGCGGTTGACGTACCAACACCCGCTGGATTTGCCGACAAAGAATTCTTCGGCATCGGCCCGGATGTCAATGACTTGTCGCAAGACCGCTTGTACATGGGCTATCACGTTGGAAACGAACAATACATCAACAGCTCTTCCGACGGAGTGACCTGGTCGGCTCCGGTACTGGTCAGCGACGGTACGTTAGGTATAAACGCTCAAGTGGCTGTCGACGCGACGGGACGCGTCTATATGGCCTGGCAGGAAATTAACAGTCAGACCCCCGGATTCAGCCGTGTTTTCGTCGACGTATCGAGCGATGGCGGGTTGACATGGGGAACCGATATCACCGTATACACGTCGAATGTGGCGGCGTTTAACGATCCATTTACCGGCGGACAGTACACGGTTCCGGTGGCTCCGAATCGAGGCATCGCCGCATTTCTGTCGATGGACGTCGACCGCAGCGGCGGAGCGAACGACGGAAACGTCTACATCGCTGTCATTGATCAGGCCGATCTCGATGGTGATCCAGACGTCGGTAACGCCACCGATCATCACGACACCGACGTTTTCCTCATTCGTTCGACGAATGGTGGTACGTCATGGTCCGGTCCCGTGCGCGTTAACGACGATGCGACGACCAATAGTCAGTTCCTGCCGTGGCTGGATGTCGATCAAACGACGGGCAATATTGCTATCGGGTGGTATGATTCCCGCAATGATAATGGTCTCGGTGGTTCGGGTGATACCGATGGCGTCGCCAACACAGACGCACAGTTCTTTGTTACAGTGAGCTTGAACGGCGGCCAGACCTTCCTTCAAAATGTGCAAGTCAGTGCGGGCACGTCGAATCAGGCCGGAGCCGAACCATATCCCGTCGGGTTCGCCAATTTTGATTACGGCGAATATATCGGAATCGCATTCCATAACAATGTGATTCATTCGGCATGGTCTGATAACTCCAACAGTACAGGCGATAATCCTGGTGGCGTGTTGGGGACGCAGGATGTTTACTATGCGACAATCACACTCAACGACGGTGGTGTCGTTCCGCCCGTCTCGAATTTCAATATCACCATCAACTTCGCCGATAACAGCTTCACCCCCGCGCAGCAAGCTCTAGTCTCAACGACGCTGGCGTTATGGGAAGAAATCATCGTCGGCGACATCGAAGACGTGATGGTCGGCCTGACACTCGTCGACGACATCTTCATCGACGTCTTCGGATTCAACGATCCGGTGAGTAGCATCCTCGGTTTTGCCCTTCCGCTGACCTTCCGTTCGGTGGTCTCGGCGAATCCGTTCCTGCCATCGTCTGGCGAAATTCATCTCAACCTTGCATTTATCAATGACCCCACCTTCACGGGTACTGTGTTACATGAAATCGCGCATGCCCTCGGTTTCGGCACGATTTGGACTGACATGGGGCTCGTTACAGGTTCTGGAACGGCCGATCCACGGTTCACGGGAGCGAATGCCACGGCGGAGTACAATACGCGGTTTAACGTCAATGAAACCGGTGTACCGCTCGAACCGGGGGGTCTTCCCGGCACCAGCGAATCGCACTGGAGCGAAGCAATTCTCACCAACGAACTGATGACCGGCTTTGCTGATCCCGGCCTCAATCCGATCAGTCGGATTACAGTCGCCCAGTTTGAAGATCTTGGTTACGAGGTCAACTACAACTCGGCCGATCCGTTTTTCATGAGCTTCCTCGGCAGTTCGCCAATAGCGTCGTTCTCGATCCCGGGACTGGCATTTTCCTTCGGTCCCGTCACGCTCAACGAAGGAACCTTGAACGTCCGCGGATCGAGTCTGGACGACGTTGTCAGCATATCGCTCGGATCTGACATCATTATTAACCTGAATGGGAACGAATACGTCTATGCCGCCGCCAATGTACAGCACATCAAACTTGACGGACTGAATGGTAATGATGTCCTTCACGTGACGGGTACCGCCGGTACCGATACGGTGACGATGAATCCTCATTCGATCGAGCTTGTTGGCACGGGTATTACGCTTACCGGTAAGAATTTCTCCACGATTACCGTCAACACGGGTGGAGGGAAAGATTACGCGTTCCTCAACGACTCCATTGGCAACGACGTGTACACCGCTTCGCCAACGACCGCCACATTGGAGGGAACCGACTACAGCAACACAGTCAATGGTTTCAACCGAGTCTATGCGTTCTCGTACGCCGGCGGCTTTGATACCGCTCGGCTGTATGATTCCGCCGGAAACGACCGGTTTGTCGGAAACGAACCGCGTACCTGGATGACGGGTAACGGCTACTACAACTCTGCATCGCGATTCGATCAGGTCGACGGCTACTCGTCAACCGGTTACGACGAAGCCATCATGTGGGACGGGGCCGGAAACGATCAGTTCCAGGTCGATCCCACGATGGGGTCGCTCTCGGGTACTGGATTCGACAACCGAGCGCATAACTTCGACCGCGTCTATGGTTATGCGTACGGCGGCGGACTCGACGAAGCCAAATTGTTCGACTCCAGCGGCGACGATCGCTTCATCGGTAAGGATATTCGCAGTATTTTGGTCGGCGACAACTACTATGCTTCAGCTTCGCGGTTCGAACGCGTGTATGCCATCGCCAACAACGGCGGTAACGACAAAGCCGAATTGTACGGCAATGCCGGCAACGACAGTCTCGTTTCCGGTGTCAATAATTCGACGATGTCCGGTGCGGGTTACTTCTACTCGGTTACGGCGTTCGAGACCGTCAATGCCTACGCCGGGGCGGGTGGAATCGACACCGTGTCAATCACCGACTCTGCCGGAAATGACCTCTTCGTGAATGCTTCCGAAGCGAGCTATATGAAGTGGGGTTCGGGCAAAACTGTAACCGTCTTCGATTTCGCATCCGTCGACGCGAAATCGATCTTCGGTGGTTACGATACGGCAGATTACCGCTCCCTGAATGCACTCGACACGGTCTTCGGTCGCGACGACCTGACGGCAATTCAGCGTCTCACGGGTCAATCGTCCAAGGCCAACGGTTTCGACAAGGTGAAAGCACAGTCGCTTGTTGCTGGCGGTCCGTCGACCAGTCTGACCTCTCTCGATTATGTTTTCAGCAAGACGGGAGTCTGGAGCTAAGTACTTTTCACAAGCGTTAATAAATAGAATTCGTAAAAGAGAATTTCAACCGTCGAATGATCGGCGGGCTAATGTGTGAATTCACTCGGAAAAGCGGTTTCGCTTCCGAGGGTGAATATTTTTAGATTGATTTTTAGCAACGCCAATTTGGTGGA
>JAQCEJ010000189.1 GCA_027618475.1 Planctomycetota bacterium
TTGTTTTGAAGGGCTTGGCGCAAATCGCGTGCCAAAGTTCGGGAAGTCAAATGGGAAATGCGGGTTTAACGTTCTAAGGGCTACAAACCTGTTTCCAGACAGTGAAACTCATGAAACCGCTTCTCACCTGCCCAATGGTGCGAGATTCAGAAGCGGTTGTTCCAGAGTTATCATGAATTGATGGAGGGAATTCGTCTGTCACGGACGCGGAATGATTGCTCGACGAAAAGGACCGGGTTGTTAACTCTGAGAGGGGTGTTAACGCGAGAGTCAGAGAGTTTTGGCACGAAATTCTGGGGTGCGGAAGGGAACTTGACGATTCCTTGCTGACCCCGAACACTCTCTCTCGAAACGGAGAGTCGCCAATGGCGACTCGATCTGTCGCAAAACTCTGCGGAATAGCGGTAAAAAGCAAAAACGCCGGGAGGCGAACCTCTCGGCGTTTTCTGTAAACTCGTCTGTTGCGTTGGTACGCTGAACAAAAATCAGCTCCTCGACTAGGATTCGAACCTAGAACCTAGCGGTTAACAGCCGCTCGCTCTACCGTTGAGCTATCGAGGAAAATGTGTTTACTGTCGAATCTGAACTATCAGCCGAATATTGCAGAACATGCTCTCGAATGCAAACCATTTTACGAGAGTAGACACGCCACCTTTCCAAAAGTTCAAAATCGACTACTGAAATCACATATTACCGAAAAACTTGGCTGTGTAAAGAGATATGCCGGGACGGTTCTCTCTGTTGCCGACTGTAATAGCCGAGAAATAGTGAATTTTGCCGGGTGACGCAAGAGATGTCTGGAAAAAACTTGAATGCCGACAACAACCACGTCGAAAACGGGAAAATCGACAGACGATCTACCGACGCACCGTAATAGCAGGATACAACCTTGCCATGCGTCGCGTGGGTGATGGCACACCTCGACCGAGACGAGCGATCGAGTCTAATCGTCCCCTTCGGGGTCGAGATCGCGGATTTTTTCCAGAACGATCATGTTGCCAGACTCGTTATATTCGATCAGGTTCATGAATGCCTTCATGAGCATGATGCCTCGTCCGCAGGGGCGTTCGAGGTTCTCGTCGAGTGTGGGATCGGGAACGTCAGCGACCTTAAAACCAATGCCCTGGTCTTCAACTTCGACACGAACTTTGTTGTGGTTAACCGTGCAACAAATACGTACCGACTTCTTCGGATCCATGCGATTGCCATGCTTGATGGCATTGACGATGGCTTCTTCCAGCGCAAGCCGAACTCCGAAGACATCCCGCGGCGAAAAACTGCGATCTTCCAGGGCTTTGACGATTCGTTCCTGAACCGCCTGCCCTTTTGACGTGTCGCTGGGAATGATGACTTCGAATTCTTCGATTTCGTCGTGTCCTTCGGGAGAGGTCATAACGTTTCAGTCACGAAAATCCAAGGGGCTTAGCTGTAATAAATTGAATGACATCGTCATTCACCGATCGACAGGATGATTTTGAACGAATGGGTCTGAAACCGACTCATATGGAAATGACAGCCACTCACAGACGTCAGGCTTAGATTCCCTCTAACGCCGATTCCTGAGTGTCTCGAATATCGAATAACTTATTCAGCTTCGTAATGGCAAAGACTTCGTAGATTTCGGGGCGGATGCAGCAGAGCCGCAACTTTCCTTTGACCTTTTTCACTTTCTTATCCATGGTGATCAATTTTCCCAACGCGGCACTCGAAAGATACTCGACGTTGGTGAAATCAAGTACGATTTTTGTGCGCCCGTCTTCGTCGACGAGTCCGAAGAGCTGGTTTCCGATGATCTGAATATTCGTCTCATCCAGGATTTTTTTATCGACGAATTTCGCGACAGTCACATCCCCGACTTCGTCAATGTCAAGCCGTCGTTGAGCAGTGGACATAACTCACAATTCCCTTCGATCCCAAGCTTTACCCGTATCTGACGAAAACGAAAAATCCGTCTTGCCGCCCGAATAAAAACGATCGCGTTAACAAGTGCCGTTGATGGGGAACTGATAACGTCGATCTTGTTCGACACCAAAACTGGACCAATCGTAGACAAACGCTGTTTTGAACTGTGCAACACACATCGTGCTCATGAGCGCCGCAACGTCACCGAGGAGATACACCCTCTCCCCTTATCGCAATGATACACGATTCGGACGTCGAACGCACACGTTATGATCATACACACACGATCATCCCGCTTGAATCTGCCTCTGTCAAGCCAAGTTCATACCGATCGGCATGAATTTCCGGGGGATTCAGATGAATGCGCCGAAGAGGTTACGCCGATTCGCTCGCTTGACCCCATATCCTATTGAAAAGGATCGCCATCGCCGTGTCGAGAGAGATCACAGCGTGACGTGGCGGAGCAAAACCTCTCTCGCGACGTTGACCGCTACGGCCTGGTCCAGATCGCCGCTTCCTCGCCGTCGAGACGAAGCGTGAGACATTTGGCACTCCCCCCCGATTTGATGAATTCGTCGAGCGGCGTTGCGTACGATGTGAATCCGATCTCTCGCAACGAACGCTCGAACACCGGACACCCGGTATTGTGCACGACGTTTCGACCGACGACGACCGCGTTGCAGGCAAACCGTCCCGCTTCTTCGGGAACAACCGCAATCAGGTTCGGAATCAGTTCGGCAATCACACGCCGGCCGTATTCGTCAAACGCTTCGGGAAACCAGACAGCGGTCGTCGCATCGAGCGGACAAAAACAGGTATCGAGATGATAGAAATGCTCGTGTACCAATTGCAGCGGAATCACGCGGCAGTTCATTTCGCCTGCCACCCATTGCATCGAACGCACGTCGCTGCGAATCAGATATCCGGCGAACAACGTCTCTCCGCAAAACAACGCATCCCCTGCCCCTTCGATTTTCCAGTCGCCTGGGGGGTCGACCGGATGAAGTCCGAACGACGAAAACCAGGCACGGTCGTGTTCCACTTCCCCTTGACGCGCGGCGTGACGAAACCTCGGCAGAAAAACCGTGTCATACCAGATGAGCCCCGCGTTGGCTGTGAAGACCAGATCGGGCAAACCTTTTTGCGGCGGCATCAGTTCGACCTGCACTCCCAACTCGACGAGCAGATCGTGCAGCCCTTGCCATTGCGATTGAGCGAGTACCGTATCGCTTTGCCGACTGCGACTCATCCAGGGATTGATTTCGTACTCAATCCCGAAAAAGTCGGGGGGGCACATCAAAATCGTGGGAACGTTCCTCGTCATTTCTCGACTCTCTCATTCCAGTCGCAATCTTCCGGTCCGTCGGACAAGACTGCTGCCGACGACGAAATTATACGCCAAATGTCCCGAACGGTGTGAGAGCGATTCGGCTCGGGTACAGACGTCAGTTCTCCACAGGACGGATGAGGGTGTCTTTCATAACGGCCCTGCCTGAATGCCGACTGTCAAAATCCGAATGACGAATTTCACGCAAAGCCTGCATGTCAGAATGTAACACGGTGTGGTGCAACCCGGCACAGGTTAGGCCGGGCGCTCGACGAATGAGTTGCTTCCCGATATTGTCAGACTATCAGACTGACCTGCGGCTCGGTCACGTCGCAAAACTGGAAAGGAATCGATCATGATCAAACTTAGCACTTTGTCCGGCATGGGGCTTTGCCTGCTTGCTATGCATTTTGAATCCTTCGCCGCCGAACCCTTGATCGTTGCTCATCGTGGTCTTCTCAGGCACGCTCCCGAAAATACGCTTGCCAATTTTCGGGCCTGTCTCGAACTTCGCCTCGGTTTCGAATTCGATGTACAACGAACCAAAGACGGACATCTCGTCTGCATTCACGACGACAACGTAGAGAGAACAACCAACGGCACCGGTGCCGTCTCGGAATTGTCGTTCTCCGAAATTCGAGAACTCGATGCCGGGTCGTGGTTCGATCCAAAATTCAATGGCGAAAAAGTGCCGACGATTGATGACGTGCTGAAGTTGCTCGCCGAGTATCGCCGGCATGACATCCTCGTGGCGGTCGATCTCAAAGCCGAGGGTGTCGAGCAAGAAGTCGTGAAATTGGCGGTGAAATACGAAGTCCTGGATCAGTTGATTTTCATCGGTCGTACGATCTCCGAACCCGACGTGCGAAAGAGAATTCTTGCCGCCTCTTCCGCAGCCCATGTGGCGATTGTCGCCAACAATGCGAAGGAGTTTCCCAACGCCCTCAATGACGAGGATGTCAATTGGATTTACGTCCGGTTTCTGCCGACCGCTGATGAGGTTGATCGAGCCCATCAAACCGACAAACGTGTTTTCATTGCAGGAACAACGGTCGCCGGTGAATTGCCGGCGAACTGGCGACAAGCGGCAGAAGCCGGCATTGACGGTATTCTGACGGATTACCCCCTGGAATTGCGATCCGCCCTCCGGCCCTAGTTGTGCAGGTCCGGCCGTTTCGTAGCGGATCGTCTCAAGTTCGAAGTCACGTTGCGAGTGAATCCCGCTCGAGGATGGCCCCCGTATGTGCAATCGCGAAGTTCGCCCCATGAAAACACGGCCAGGCAATGATCGAATGAATTTACGCGGCTAGTCACGATTTATCTTCAGGCCTGGCAAGGCCGTGACAATGTAGCCTCGGGCAACGCCCGAGGTATGGTGGTTTCCCACATCGCCGGAGCCCCGGTAGGGGCGATACAACGAATGGCGGAACATTGTGTCGCCCCTACCGGGGCTTGATGTTTGTTGATCCTCCGATTTCCCCGGGCGTAGCCCGAGGCTACGTTGTTATGGCCCTGTCGGGCCTGTTAAATACTAGAACTGGTTTCATAACCCGGTTGGCGACGGAATGATCGTTCAAATGACGACGAGAACTCCGTCGTCCAGAGAGTTATGAAAAGGATTGTAGGCAAAGCGAGCGACAGTCCCGTAGGGCATGCTCCTGCAAGCCTTCCTTTTGACAATCACAATTCATCACACCAGACGAACTAGTCTACAACTTTGGGCTCGACACATTGGGAGCCCGTTATTTGCCGGCGAATTTGATTCCCTTGGGGAGTGATGGCTTGGTGGGGTAGAGCGATTCCAGCGGGATGTATGTCTCTTCGGTCTCACCTGGGGGAACCCAATGCAAGTAATATGTTCCCCAAGCTCCGCCGTCTCGAAATTCCAGGAGGAAGGGATAGGCGGTTTCCTTCTCCAGTACGACAAAGCCGCTGGCTTGACCTTTATCCTGATACTTTGATTCAAAGACCGGTTTACCGTCGATCCAGACTCTCAAGAGATCGTCGGCATAGGAGGTCAGTTTATAGCGGCCGGTTTGGGGGGGAATGATGAAGCCCGAATATCGTGCACCGCCATCCACTTTGGCAAACGCTTCTGCGGTCCAGTCTCCCCAGATGGCTTCCGTCCGGTAGACGAAGCTGCGCCCGTAATATTTTTTGAAATCGTAGTCGAAGTAATCGGCGATGAGGCTATGCGGAGGGATGCGGTTCTTTTTCAGGGCCAGCGCTCACTAACTTCCTGAGCCGGTGAGGGTTTGGAGCAGAAAGTCGTTGTTCCATCCGC
>JAQCEJ010000005.1 GCA_027618475.1 Planctomycetota bacterium
AGCAACCACGAAAACTCCCCCGACGCCCCCGGAAATCGTTTTTGCTCTTGCAGAATGTGTTGTTGAACGGTGGTGATCGGAGCAATCGATTTCATAGTGAAAAGAAACCTTCAAGAATTGGAGAATTGACAATGGAAATCAAATCAGGCACCGTCGAAAATCAAGCTGTTTTTCATTATCCATTGTCCACTGTCAATTATCCATTATCAACGTCGTCCCCCGGTCCTATGCGTCATAATCGTTAAACTTTGCCTGGTTCGTTCAATCGGCGAAAACCGGTCAAACATCGCTTTCCGCACGTCGTGCAGTCTTTGTGCCTAAGTTGGTAAGGATTTACGGCGGGTAACGGTGCTGCTTTAGACGCCGGTTGTATCAGTCCGATATGGTGGGAGCAGGGAACGGAATCTCGCACCATGAATCAAAAGACTGAGAGACGGCTAACATGAATCGTCACGACAACGAAGGCACGTCACAACAGGAAATCGCCCGGCTTCGTGAAGAAGTCGCCAGTCTGCAACAGCAATTGATGCAGGCGCAGAAACTCAGTTCGATCGGTGCCCTCTCGGCATCGATCACGCACGAGTTTAATAACATTCTGATGACGGTCATCAATTACGCCAAACTCGGCATGAGGCAGAAAGACCCCGCCAGCCGCGAAAAGGCATTCGACAAGATTCTTGCTGCCGGCCAGAGAGCATCAAAGATCACAACCGGTATGTTGTCGTTCGCTCGTCATGGCGGAGACCGGAAAGAACCGACCGATCTCAACGCGCTGATACACAGCCTCTTGGTGCTCGTGGAAAAAGATTTGCAGATGCACCGCGTTCGCTGCGAAGTCAACATCGAAGGCCAGCCTTATGCGAACTTGAATGCGACGCAGATTCAACAGGTACTGCTCAATCTGATCGTCAATGCCCGACAGGCCATGACGGCCGGCGGAAATCTGACGATTTCGGTGAAAGCCAACCCCGAAACCGGATTCGCAGAAATTGCCGTCCGCGATACGGGGAACGGTATTCCCGCCGATAAGTTGCGTCACATCTTCGATCGTTTCTACACGACGAAGATCGCCGATCAGCACGGTCAGGGTGGAACCGGCCTCGGTCTTGCCTTAGCCCGCGAAGTGATCGAATCGCATCGAGGACGTATCCGCGTCGAAAGTACCATCGGCAAAGGGACGACGTTCACGTTGAAGCTCCCCCTCGCCTCGCCGCCATCGCTATTGATGGCCAAACCGGCCGGAGCGACGAAATCACAAGCAACATCGCCAACAGAGAAGGCGAAAGTCGGTTAAGAGAGAGTTGCGGGCATGATGCCGGCGGTTGAACCGTTGGCCAATTTGTCGCCGGCCTCTATGAGGCCGAACCGAGGTCGTGCTCGACGGAGGTGAACCCCGCCGCTCGTTGCCATGTGATCACCATTAAGTGGTTGCACCCGTCAGCCGACTCACGGCTGATTTACGGTAGATCCGGCCCGGTCGACTCGTGATAATGGACATTCCGGCGTCAAGACAGCGCCGGCCGATTCCATTCGAGGAGCCCGAGCCGATGCTGAAGCTGCGATTATTTGTTTGTGCGTTCATGCTGATCCCTCTCGTTGTGACAACAACTCTTGTCGCGACGGAAGAAATTCCTGCCGAAATCGAATTCAATCGCGACATTCGACCACTGTTGTCGGACCATTGCTTTGCCTGTCACGGGCCCGATAAAAACAAACGCGAGGCTGATCTCCGGCTCGATACCGAAGTGGGGATTCTAGGGGGAGACGAGTCGTCCGGAATCGTCAAACCGGGCGAACCGGAGGCAAGCGAACTCTGGAACCGCGTCTCGACCGACGATTTTTTGCTCAAAATGCCCCCGACCGATTTTGGAAAAGACCTGTCGCCTCGCGACCTGAAATTACTCAAACGCTGGATCGAACAGGGTGCGAAATGGGAAGGGCATTGGTCGTTCGAACCGATTCGCCGGCCCGACATTCCCGCAGTCACGGCAGCACACCCGATCGATGCGTTCATCGTTGCGGAGTTGGAAACCGAAGGACTCAAGCCATCGGCTCCGGCGGAAAAAGAAACGCTCATCCGCCGTGTGACATTCGATCTGACCGGCCTTCCGCCGACACCCGACGAAGTTGCGGCGTTTCTCGACGATGATTCGGACGTTGCGTACGAACGCGTCGTCGATCGTTTGCTCGCATCACCTCGCTACGGCGAGCGAATGGCGATGTGGTGGCTCGATCTCGTGCGATACGCCGACAGCGTCGGCTATCACGGCGACCAGCCGGTGAGCGTGTTCGCCTTTCGCGAATATGTCATCGACTCGTTCAATCGCAATAAGCCGTTCGATCAATTTACGCTCGAACAACTTGCCGGCGATCTCTTACCCGAACCCACAACCGAGCAACTAATTGCCTCAGGTTACAACCGCCTCGGGATGATGAGCGCCGAAGGAGGCGTGCAACCCAAAGAATATCTCGCGAAGTACATCGCCGAGCGCGTTCGCAATCTCGGTGGAACCTGGCTGGGGGCGACGCTCGGCTGTTGCGAATGTCACGACCACAAGTACGACCCGTTTACCATGAAGGATTTCTATTCGCTCGAAGCATTCTTCGCCGACATCGAAGAACATGGACTTTACAGCGGCGCTCACGCGACCGGAGCCTGGGGCCCGCAGATCAAGTTGCCGTCAGCCGCACAACAGCAGGAACTCGCCCGACTGCAACAGGAGATCGCCGACGCAACAACGACGTTGAAGACGCCGACCCCCGAACTCGATCAGGCACAGAACGAATGGGAAAGCTCATTCCCCCGCTGGACGCCGCTGACCCCCGCGACCTTCTCTGCGGCCAACGGTTCGCAGTTGACTCTCCAGGATGATGCATCGCTTCTCGCGAGCGGACCGCGGCCCGACACCGAGACGTACACCGTCGTCATCGAAAACCCTCCTGCCGGTGTCTCGGCCATTCGGTTGGATGTCCTCCCCGACGAATCGCTCCCGGCGAAGGGGGCCGGTCGGGCCGATGGCGGTAATTTTGTATTATCCGAATTCGCGGTCAACGTCTCCGCGTCGGGAGAATCTCCCACCGAATCGGTCACGTTGCAGAATGCGTCGGCGTCTTACGAGCAACCGCATCCCGAAGATAAGGGGACGCCTGGAAAATTCAGCGCAACAGCATCGATCGACGGCGACAAAGACGGCGCGACGCCGGGCTGGGCGATTCAAGAAAAAGTGACCGAACCGCAACACGCGGTCTTCGAACCGGTGAACGATCTTGCCGGGGGAGAGGGGGTCACATGGACGATTACGCTCAATCAGAATTATTCGTCGGCCGGTCATCTCATCGGGCGATTTCGAATTCAGACGACATCCGCCGCGCGTCCGGTCGAGGCCTTCATCGGCGGTGCCGCGATCGAAACGATCGTTTTCACTCCGTCCGGTCAGCGAACAACCGAACAAGTAGAAGCACTCGCCGCGTACTATCGTTCGGTGTCACCGTTGCTTGATCCGGTTCGTGCTCATTTGGCACAAGTCGAAAAAGCCCGCAACGATCTCGATCAGGCGTTGCCGACGACGTTGATCACCAAATCTGTCGAACCGCGCATGGTACGCATACTTCCGCGCGGCAACTGGATGGACGACAAAGGCGATCCCCTCGCGCCGGCGTTTCCCGGCATTTTGCCTCAAGGCGAATCAACATCCTCTTCGCGAATGACGCGCGTCGATCTGGCGAACTGGATCACCTCAGCGGAGAATCCGCTTACTGCCCGCGTCTTCGCCAATCGAATGTGGAAACTCTTCTTCGGTGCCGGGCTTAGCCGTCGCATCGACGATCTCGGTGCACAGGGAGAATGGCCGAGCCATCCGCAGTTGCTCGATTATCTCGCCGGGCGGTTCATCGATTCGGGCTGGAATGTCAAACAGCTCGTTAAAGAAATCGTGATGTCGCGTGCGTATCGGCAGACATCGCTCGTCGATCCCACGTTGCGAGAACTTGATCCTGCGAATCGACTTCTGGCACGGCAGGGACGGTTTCGTTTCGACGCCGAGACGGTTCGCGACAACGCATTGGCTGTCAGCGGACTGCTCGTGGAAGAGGTTGGTGGGCCGAGCGTCAAACCGTATCAGCCGCCGGGGTATTGGGCTTATCTCAACTTTCCAGCGCGCGAATGGCAAAACAGCAGCGGTGCTGAGTTATACCGCCGCGGTTTGTACACGCATTGGCAACGGCAGTATCTGCATCCGTCGCTGCTGGCGTTCGACGCTCCCAGCCGTGAAGAATGCACCGCCGAGCGATCCCGCTCGAATACGCCGCTGCAATCGCTGGTGTTGCTCAACGATCCGTCGTACGTAGAGGCCTCGCGAGCCTTCGCCGAGTCGATCATCCGCCAGGGAGGAACGTCGACACACGAACGACTCGACTGGGCATTTCATCGGGCTTTATCACGCTCGATACGCCCGCAGGAACGGGAAGTCCTCGAAGAATTATTCGCGTCGCATCTCTCCGAATATCAAGCCGATCAAGAGTCTGCAAAGCAACTGATCTCCGTCGGCAACCATCAGGACTCCGACGAAGTCGATGCCGCAGAACTCGCCGCGTGGACAAACGTCGCCAGAACGATATTCAATCTGCACGAGTTCATCACGCGGAATTGATATCCAGGAAATGGAACAGGATGGTCCGCAGATTTTCGCAGAGGAGCGCAGATGGAAAAGCAATTTGAAGAGGTAGAAAATGGGTGAAAGGGCTGGTCCAGATCAGCGAGATCCCAAAACATATGCCATTATTGGAGCGGCGATGGCCGTTCATCGCGAATTGGGTTATGACTTCTCAGAGCCGATTTATCAGGAGGCATTAGCGGTGGAGTTTTTCCATCGGCAAATCCCCTTTGAAAAAGAAAAAATGGTTTGGGTTTATTATCACAACGTAAAACTCGAATCGTGTTATCGGGCCGATTTTGTTTGTTACGAAGACGTTATTGTAGAACTCAAAGCCCTGGCGGGATTCGACCCTGCACACGAAGCTCAGCTGATTAACTATCTGAAAGCCACCCGGCTTGAATACGGCCTACTGCTCAACTTCGGCACCAGCAAACTTCAATACAAAAGAATGATCTTGTCAAAAGACTACAAGCAGTTTCATAACCCTCTGGACGGCGGATAATTCCGGACAATTTGGATGATTATTCCGTCGCCAACCGGGTTATGAAACCAGTTCTATCAACATCCTTCTGGACAATTCTCAGAAGAAGACCGTTTGTAGGCAGATGATCACATAACGAGACAACCTGAAGAGATAAAAGAACTCTTCATATTTGCCTTGCCCTCTGCGCTCATCTGCGAAAATCTGCGGACAAAAAATAACCTCTGTTGATCAACCGGAGCCTGACATGACGCATTATTCTTTTCTCCCGTCCCCGATTGCCCGGAGATCGTTTCTGTGGAATTCCGGGGTTAGTCTTGGGTCGATGGCATTGGCGTCGCTAGGGGGGAAGCCCGCTTCGAATGCCGCACCACCGTCGAAGGGGCTCTCGGCTCCGCGCGGTATGCTGTCGCCGTTGCATCATTCGCCGCGGGCCAAACGGATTATCTGGCTCTACATGGCGGGAGGAATGAGTCACCTCGAAACGTTTGACGATAAACCGTCGTTGCGAAAGCGGGATGGCGAGCCGATGCCCGAATCGATTACGGCGGGACAGCAGATCGCTCAATTGCAGGGGCAGCAACTCAAGGTGCTCGCGCCGCAACATCGGTTTTTGCCGTGGGGAAGCTCGGGGCTCCGTATCAGCGAAATCTGGCCGATGCTTGGGGAATACTGCGCCGATGAGATGTGCATGGTTCATTCGCTGTTTACCGAGGCGATCAATCACGATCCCGCACACACGTTTATGAACACCGGTACGATGAACGCAGGCAGACCCGCCGCCGGAAGCTGGCTCTGGTACGGTCTTGGCAGCGATGCCGACAATCTTCCCGGGTTTGTAGTGATGGTTTCGACGGGGAAGTGGGGACAAAAGCAGCCAATCGCCGCCCGGCAATGGCATAGCGGCTTTCTCCCCAGCAAGTATCAGGGGGTCGAGTTTCGCGGCACTGGCGACCCGGTGCTGTACCTGAGCAATCCCAGCGGAGTATCGGCGAAACAGCAGCGTGACGTGGTCGACGCCGTGCAGAAACTCAATCAGATCGAAGATAACATCGTTGCCGATCCGGAGATCGCCACGCGGATCAGCCAGTACGAACTCGCTTTCAAGATGCAGACGGCGATCCCCGAGTTGAAAGATTTCGCAGACGAGCCCGAACACATTCTCAATTTATACGGCACGACAGGTGGTGATGGTTCGTTTGCGTCGAACTGTCTTTTGGCCCGGAGGCTCGCCGAACGTGGCGTGCGGTTCATTCAGTTGTATCATCGCGACTGGGACCATCACGGTGCGGTCAAAGAACATAGTGCGGGGACGGCGGCGGAAGTCGATCGGGGAGTGGCGGCACTCATCGTCGATCTCAAGCAGCGCGGTCTGCTCGATGATACGATCATCGTGTTCGGTTCGGAGTTCGGACGCACGCCGATGGCGCAGGGGAACGGCCGCGACCATCATCTCGCCGGATTCACGATGTGGTTCGCCGGTGGAGGATTTAAGGGGGGGACAAGTTACGGTGCGACCGACGAATTCGGTTACCGTGCGGTCGAAAACCGGACGTCGGTGCACGACGTGCATGCCACGCTGCTGCATTTGATGGGGATCGATCACCATCGATTTTCGGTGAAATCCCAGGGTCTCGATTCAAGACTCACAGGTGTCGAACCGGCTCGCGTGGTAAATGAAATTCTGGCGTGACACATCGGTTCACGAAGGAAGATCAACCAGTTCAGCGTCTCGACTCACCTCGTCGTGAACGACATTCTCGACTCGCGTCGGCGGTACATGGATGGCTTCGGATATTGCTTGTACCTGCTTCAGTAATTGTTCTTCGATGGTCGCCGTGCTGTTACGATCGTGCGCCGTAACCGGTTTGCGAAACGCGGAGTAGATAAAAACCGGCATGCCCCAGAACCGATGGCGGGTGTCCTGCTCTGAGATTTCAAGTCCCACGCGATTTGCCAGATGTGTCAACACGCCGTCCGATTGATAGATCGTATCGCCGAACACTTGCGGAAGTTTCTTACCGGTAAGTCGGTAGAACCAGGTGTTGGCAATGCATCGCAAGGCATAACAGGCCCGCTGCCACTTTCGTGACTGACTGAGAATCAGCCAATAGTAACCGATGCCATGTGTCGAGAGATAGCAGACTCCCCCCGGCTTCAGGACGCGGGCGATCTCACTCACGGCCTGGCTGTCGTTCGTGTACGGCAATGCGACTTGTGATATGACTCCGTCGAAACTGCTATCGGCAAAGGGGAGTTGTTCGGCATAGCCCTGATGTGTCTCGAAGCCCGACTGACGGCTGCGCTCGACACATTCGGCGAATGGATCGAGTCCGACCGGCGTACAGCCGAGATCGGCCAGTCGCTGCAGTTCTCGCCCGTAGCCGCAACCGACATCGAGAACTCTCATTCCTTGACGAAATTCTGTCAGGTTCAAATCACGTAACCGGTGATGCGCCATGTCTGGAGTTCCAAAAAACCTGATACCCGAAACGTAAGCGGAATCGTTTCCAGCAAAACAGTTGCAGCAGCAGGCGAAATAGTGAGGCCGATAATCAATCGTTGAAGATTAGCTCACGATTCGAGACCGGAATAAATATTTTCGCTTTTTCAGATAGCTTTTTGACGCATCGTTTGAAAGTAACGGCGTGTACACCGGTCTGTTCAGAAATGGGGCCCATCGATGCGGCCTTACCTGGCGAGTCGACCCTCTTCCAGTCGGATGACGCGCCCGGCGAGGTGTGCGACTTCTTCGACATCGTGGCTGACGAGCAGAGTCGGTATCTGATATTCGGCGATGATCCGCGACAGATCGTCGCGGATGCGTTGCTTCAAATCGGCGTGCAATGCGGTCAGCGGCTCATCCATCAACAACAGGTCGGGACCGCGGAGAATCGCTCGCCCCAGGGCCGTCCGCTGTCGTTCGCCGCCGCTCAACGTCGAGGGGCGGCGTTCGAGCAGAGGCCCCAGTTCGAGCATCTCGACGACGCGAGCGAATTCGAATTGTCGTGGCGGGCGACGCTTCATGCCGAATTGCAGATTGTCCCTGACGTTGAGATGAGGAAACAGCAGATGTTCCTGCAGCACCAGACCGATGCGGCGCTGTTCGGGAGGAAGGCAAATCTTTTTCTTCGTATCGACGAGCACGTGCGTACCGCAGCGAATCATTCCTGCGTTGGGTTTGATCAGGCCGGCGATAATCGAGAGCACCGTACTCTTGCCGCACCCCGAAGGGCCGCAGATCGCCGTGACGACTTCCGAGGTCTCGAATTCGACGTCGAGCGCAAACCCGTCGGGAAATCGATAACGGCATTGTACATGAAGGTGATTCATCGGAAGCCCGGCCCTCTCGACATCGATTACACAACGTACAATCGCTTCTTGCCGCGGCGATCGAGGAGTTCGCCGGCGAGCAAAGCCGCTGCCGAGATCAGCACCGAAACGATCACCAGTTTATACGATTGTTCCCACCCCCCCGGGACTTCCAGCTGATTGTAAATGAAGAGCGGAATAGTACGAGTCTCTCCCGGGATATTGCCGGCGAGCATAATGGTCGCGCCGAATTCGCCGATACAGCGTGCGAACGCCAGAACCGAACCGGCGATGATTCCCGGTCGAGCCAACGGAAGCGTGACCGACCAGAACGCATCGACGCGACGAGCCCCGAGCGAACGCGCCATCTGTTCCCAGCGCGGGTCAATCGCCGCAAACGAGAGACGGATGGCGCGAACCATCAACGGAAACGACACAATCGCCGAGGCAACCGCCGCCCCTTTCCAGTCAAACACCAGGCGTACGCCGAAAGACTGTTCGAGCCAGCCGCCGAGAAGTCCCTGTCGGCCGAGCAGCATCAGCAGCAGAAAGCCGGTCACCACCGGAGGCAATACCAGAGGCAGCATCACGACCAGTTCGAGAAGCATCTTTCCGGGAAATTCCTTCTTCGCCAGCAGCCAGCCGATGAAGACGCCGAACGGCAAACTGGCAATCACCGCCATCACGGCAATCTGCACGCTGAGCCTGAGGGCATCCCATTCGGCGGGGTTTAATCCCATATCGATGTTGGTCCTCGATTCGATGCCGACGAATTCACGATGGAAATCCAATCGTCCGATGAAGAACGAGATTCGCGGCGTCAAGCCGGTACATCGTCGACAAACGGTTTTTTCGACTGCGTAATCTTACACAGATAAATGCCCAATTCGTACAGCAACAGTAATGGAATCATCATCATCGTCATGCTCGCCGGGTCTCCCGACGGTGTTAGAAACATCGAGGCGATGGCAATCGTCAGAATGGCGATCCGCCGCTTTTCGCGATAGGCCTGCACGTCGAAGATCGAGATCCGTTCGAGGAACAACATCACGAGTGGCAGTTGAAAGCTGATCCCGAACATCGCTGGAAACAAAATCGCAAACGTGATCCACTCCGAAAGTCGAATCTGCGGCGTCACGCCCAACATGCGGTTGTATTCGAGCAGAAACGAGAGCATCAACGGAAAGACCGCGTAATAACAGAAAACGGCTCCCGTGATGAATAACCCCAGACTCATCGGAAGATAAATCTTTACATATCCTCGCTCGTGCGGATACAAGCCGACGGCGACGAACAGCCAGATCTGATAGAACAACCATGGGCTCGAAAGAATCAGGCCGGCAACAAATGAAACCTTCAAATACGTCATAAACGCTTCTTCGACGGTCAAGGTCACCGGCTTGAGCTGTTCGGCTCGCAAATTCTGCGTGTCGATCTGCAACAGTTCGATCTCTCGTTGCAGTGCCGCCAGCAGCGGAGAGCGTACGATCAGAGGAACCGTCTTTCCTTTTAACGATTCGGCCGTGGGAAGCGGGATGCTGTCACCCAATGCACGCCGCAACGAATTGATCAGTCGATCGGCAGGCAACGTCAATTCGATAAGATCGTCTTCGGCTGACGTTTTCGTCCCGTCTGCGGACGACGAAGATGAATCGGTCTTCGTCGCGGTGCTGTCGGGGATTTCGACGTCGGAAGTAACATCGTTCGCCGGCGTCTCGTCATCCGATGAAAAGAACGACGACGTATAATCCCAGATGTTGAATCCACCGAGATCATCTTCCTGAGACGCGGCGGGGATCGCATAAGACTGCAAGGCGTTGTCGATCGGCTGGCGAATAAAAGCAATGATCTGATGGCCGAAGATCAGCGCGACGATCACTCCGATCACCAGTCCGAACAATCCTTTGATGATGTGAACACGAAGTACCTCGAGGTGTTCGCCGAACGTCATCGATGAGTCATCGAAGAGATCTTTGGACTGAGACATGATTGTCACCCTGAATTACAGAACGATCGGTCGAAGATCAAACCTGCCGTTGTGGAGTACGTCATTGAGGCCTTCTGATCGAGAAACGTCGCTCTCGAAGAGAGTGTCGGGCAGGAAATCGATGGTTGGACCTTCAAGCCGTCAATTCACAGGTGAAACGAGCCGGAACGAGGAAATGTGGTGAGTCGTACGAATCGAGAAACGAAGCCGGCCTCTCGGCCTATGGAACACTTCGTATGGCTCTCGAAAACTCACGTCCCTCGTCGATTGAACCGATTCACCCAAACGTGTTGCGTGCAGACGTCTCTTTAATGGTTTGCGAACAGGGTCGCAAGGGAGGAGTCGCCAAAGGGACGATTCTTCCGGAATGACGTATGGCACACAACGGAACCCGAGGCGTTCGGGTATCCACTCGGTTCGCCCGCTGATGAATGAGCAGGAAGGGAGAGCGGAAGGATTCACTTACACTGTAGATTGTAAAGCATATGCCGCAGGTGTCAATGAAAAAGGGACGGGGATCGGGGATCGGGGATCGGGGATCAGGCAGAATAAGATTAAGAATTGGGAAATTTATTCCGGAAGCGCTGTTCGCCCAATCTCGCTTGCGTCTGATTCATCCTTCATGCTTACTCTTCTTCCTCCTCCTCGTCTTCCAATTCGTCTTCATCGAAGATGACTTCGTTCGCTTTGAGTTTTTCTTCCTGTTTCTTGCGACGGGCTTCTTCTCGTCGACGTTTTTTCTCGGCGATCGAGACGAACTTGGTTTCTTTCTTCATCGATTGCAGGTCGAGTTCCCGCTTGAATACGGCTGTCAACAGACCGATCCCGCGCATGTTGAACACCACGAAAAATCCATAGTACAACGAACTCACCATCCAGATACTGAGCGGAACAAGGGTGACCGTTTCGTCGAGAGTGACCGGTTCCTGGGAGGCGAAAGATTCGGCCAGGGAGAGTCGTTCCTTCTCTTCATCCGACCGTTCTGCATTCGAAGAACTCATTTCTTCCACAACCATTTTTCCCCAGGCGATTTCCGAGTTTCGATTGACGTTGGAAAAGAATTCTTCGACGTCTTCGAAATACAGAAAACCCATCACTCCCCATAACACCAGCAACGGAATGCTGGTCAGCAGACACCAGAACGCCCAGTGCATGCAGGCTTTTGCATTCTTGAAGAAGAGCGGAATCACCTTGTGCGGCAACCAACCGGGGACCGTAACCGGCATCGACATATGCGCCATGACCACGGGAACCATCGGAATCACCATCACAAAACCCACCGCGACGACAATGGCGCACATCGCCAATTCCATATCGCCGTATTTGAACATCCCGTATGCCGCCGTCCAGAACGGCCACAAAAAGTCGACCTGCCAGGCGAGAAAGTTGATTCCCAGCGCACCGCAAAGAAAGAAATCAAAGTTGACTTTCTTGAGGACATCCAGCTTTTCCAATGTCGACTGCACGATGACCGTCGTCAGATACCAGGTCCATCCGGGAGTCACCATAGCGGCGACGAACGCCCACGCGCCCCAGAAAACCTTAGGGGGCGTGTTCGTGCACCATAACACCATGAAGAAAAAGAAAAAACAGAGGTTGGACGTCACCAGCATGTACACCGAGGTTCGCAGCGCAATCATGGGATTGTCTTGCACGAACTTGATCGAGCCCGATCGCAGATGTTTGTGAAACAGATCGGGGTCGATCCCTTTCAGCTGCTTGATCCGTTCGAATTTCTTCGACAATTTTCCCGTCGCCTGATCGACGCCGCATTGTTCGCAGACGACCGGTCCTTGTGGGGCATCTTCATCATCTTCATCGATATACGGCAACTCGGCGTGACAGTTGACGCAGAATTTTACTTCTTCGTCTTCGATGTTACTCAGATCGATTTTCAGCAAATGGTCTTCGACACTCTGTGGTTTACTCTCCGGCTTCGCCTTCGGTTTTTTCGCCTGTGGAGCGGGAACCCGGATTTTTTCCTGGCAATCGGGACAGCGGATCGCCTTTCCGATCGCGGCATCCGGGGCAGCGAGGACTTTTTGACACTTCGGACAGCGGATTTTGACCGGCATCGAAATCTCCTGAGGTCATAACGAACAGGCCATTCATCACGGCTTGAACGCACGCAACGACTTGGAGCCTTCAATTTACCAAGTTTCCCGCGAGATTCATCTCCAAATCGTTTTTTTGTTCCATCGTCCGGCTGGGTCAGCCGGCAGGGAGAGCCCAATCACTCGTCTGGAAACGGAACCAGAGTGTTTTTTCATGAGAGAACGCTCAGATCAAAACATAGAGAAACCTTAAGTTCAGGTGAACTAGGTAAGAAGTAGCGATTTTGTCGATTATTCATCGAGCCATCGATCAAATCACACCGATGTAATGGATAAGCGATAACCGTTGTTCGTAGCATCATTGTGTCGACAGCGGCGGCACCTGTGGCCGGATTCTGTGCTTTCTATGCCAATGTGCGTAACCGGCTGTTTTGTAAGAAGTTGGGTTCGTTATTCGAAGAATCCCCGTACACGATGACCCTGTTGAATACCCACCCTATGATGACATCGGACCGACTTACGGGCAGAACGGCTTTCCGGCGTGACCGTCGCTTTCGACGCGCGGTCAATCTGCTGGTGGTGCTGATCTGTTTTCTTTCCGGGTTACCCGGTTGTTCGCGTCAATTCTGGCGGCGACAGGCCGACACCGACTCGTACAACGTTATTGAAGAACGGCAGGCCGACGATCGTTGGTATCTTCCGCGGATCGACATCGAACCCGATCCCCGCAGTCGGTTTTACGACCCGTATGCGCTCGATCGAGGGCCGCTTCCTCCGGACGATCCTGCGGCTCACGAGTACATGCACGAAGTCGGGACGTGGATTCCCGGTTATAAGAGCTGGCACAAATTCGGGCAGGCATTCAGCGTCGAAAACCCGCAGTGGTACGATGCCTTCGAGATGAAACGGGTCAACAATACCTTCCGTGAATATGCCGGCAACGACACCGGTAAGAGCGGTTCGATACAACTCGCGGCTTATTCCGAAGAGGAATCGCCGGAATCGGATGGAATTGACGATTCATCGGCAGATGAAAGGGGTACTGTCCCACTCGACCTCGAAGGGAATGCGGATGACGTCGACGAGATCGACGACGTCTATATTCGTCCGGAAGTAAATAATCTGACGTTGCAACAGGCGATCGAGCTCTCGCAGATTCACAGCCGCGACTATCAGTTTCAGATCGAAAACGTCTATCTCGATGCGCTTGCCTTGACGTTGGGCCGATTTCAATTCGATGTGCAGTACATCGCCCCGGCAATCGGCCTGACTCAAAGTACAAATGGCAACGGCGGGAACAGCACGCTGGGAATGGCCGCCGGCGGAGGCCTGACGCAGGTTCTTCCCACAGGTGCACAGTGGTCGGTCGAGCTGCTCAACAATACGTTGTGGTTATTCTCGGGGGACAACCAGACGTCGACGTCGAGTCTGTTGTCGTATTCGCTGGTGCAGCCGTTGATGCGCGGAGCGGGTCGCAAGATCGTACTGGCATCGCTGACACAGCAGGAACGCAATCTCTTGTATTCGGTTCGTGTGTTGGCGCGATTTCGCCAGACGTTTTTTAACGACATCACGTCGAGTTATCTGTCGCTGCTCCAGACCCGTCAGGGAATCATCAACCAGAGAAACAACATTTTTCAGACCGAAGCACAGCTCGAACGGTCGCGCGTACTCGAGTCGATGGCCCCGCCGGATGTTTCCGAGCCGTTGCAGGCGCTCCCCGACGGCGTCGAGATTCCTCCCGAACTCGCTCCCAAAGTCTCGTACAACGACATCGCCCATCTGCTTGTCGTCGATCGCACAATCACGCCGAACGAACTCGAACAATTGCGGGGCCTCAGCGACGATGTGGTTTTTCAACAGGCGCTCAACGATATCATTGATCGGTTGAACCCAACAACGAATACTTTGACGATCGTGCAATTGGAGACCAACCTCGCGAACTCGAGGAACAGCCTGTTAAGCCGCGAGGTGAGTTACCAGAACTCACTCGACCAGTATAAGTTCCAACTGGGACTCCCCCCCGATTCGGTGTTGACGATCGACGAAGCGTTTCTCGAACCGTTTACGCTGATTGCCGATCAGCTCTTTGACCTCGAAAAGGAAGTCAATCAATTTGTGAGCGTCTGGGGCGCATTGAGCGATAACGATCCGACGCTCGAAAATCTGCGCACGGCCGCGACTCAGTTGGGGACGCTGATCGAACACGTCGAACGGCGCGGCATGAATCTCGTGCTCAGCGATAAGCAGCGGTTTCTCGATGCCAACGCTCGAATACTGGCCGACAAAGATCCCGAAGATCGGGAACGGCTGCTGGTCGACCTCGAACGCGATCAACGTATTCTGGAAAGCACTCAGCAGGATCTGGCCAGACTCATTCGAGCCTGGGATGCCTTACAGAAACAACTCGGAGACGAACAGTTGCCACAGCAACAACGCCAGATGGCACGCCGCGTCATCAAAGATCTGCAGGAAGACTTGTTGAAGGTCACTCAGACGTTGCAGGTGATTCAGGTCGGCATTCGCGTCGAACTGATCGAACTGAATGCGTTTGATATGGATATGGAAGAGGCGATCGCTTACGCCGTCGACAACCGTCTCGACCTGATGAATAACCGCGCTGCGGTGATGGATGCCCGTCGCGCCGTCGAAGTCGCTGCCAACCAACTCGAAGGGGTGATGAACGTCGTCGTGGAAGGGGACATCAACACGCCGACCGGAACCAGACCGTTCGATTTTCGGGCCGTCCGCAGCACCTTTCGCACGGGACTTCAATTTACGACTCCCGTCAACCTGGTCTCGCAACGCAACAACTACCGTGCGTCACTGATTGCCTACCAACGTGCGCGGCGATCGTACATGCAGGCGGAGGATTCAGTCAAAATTCAGGTTCGACAGGACTGGCGTCAGTTAAAGGTGCTGAAAAAGAACTTCGAAATCCAGCGTCGTGCCATCCGCTCATCGGCGACTCAGCTCGATCAAACCATTGCACGAGCGTCAGATCCGTCACAAGCGGCCAATCTCGATAATCAGGGCCTCAATTTGATCAACGCACTGAACGCTGTGCTGAATAACCAGAATACGTTCATCGGAATTTGGGTGAATTACGAACAGAATCGCCTTAACTTTTACCAGGATATCGGTATGATGGAGATAGATTCCCAAGGGATCTGGGACGATGCCTACTATCAACACTGGTTGCGGACCGGAAAGCCTTCCGTGACGACAGCCAGCACTCCACCTACACCGCAGGGAGCCCGCCGTGTCTTCACACCTGATCTCCTCGGACGAACCGATCCGATCCGTCACGACGAACCTCGATCGCGTCTCGGCCGACGACCAGGAGTTGTTCTCGCATCTCAACAAGAAGAGCAAGTCGCAGCTGCACCCGCGAAAATCGCTGCTCGCACGTCTCGTTAACCCCTGGGTGATTGTGCCGGTGATTCTCATTGCTGCGGGAGTTTACGCCCTCCCGAATGTGATGACCATGTTCCAGGGGGAATCGACAATTCCCGCGAACCTGGTGACCGAGGTCGTCAAACGGGGCCCGTTTAAAGTTTCGGTTGTCGAAAAAGGGACGATCGACAGTTCGCGCAACACGACGCTCACCAGTTCGGTCGAAGGGAACACGACGATCATCAGCATCGTCCCCGAAGGGTCGCTCGTGAAAGCGGGCGATATCGTCTGCGAACTCGACTCATCGGCCCTGCAGGACAAAGCCCGTCAGCAGGAAATTCAGGTCACCGAAGCGCGTGCCAAACTCGCCAAGGCAGAAGAAGATCTGAAAATCCAGAATCTTCAAAACGAAAGCGATATCGCCGCTGCCGAACTCGCACTGGAACTCGTCAAACTCGACGTAAAAAAGTTCGAAGAAGGAGAGAACGAACAGCAACTCAACGATCTCCGCGGCCAGCTTGCTCTCGATGAAGAAAATTTGAAGCGGGCTCAGGAAAAATACGAGTTCTCGAAAGAGAACGCGAAGAAGGGGTACATCAATCAGAACACGCTCGAAGGGGATCGTCTCTCGGTGCAGTCGTTTCAACTGAAGGTGAGCGCGTCGCGCGACAAGCTCAATGTGTACGATAAATATCAGCAAGAGCGACTGCGTGCCGAACTGAATGCCAACGAAGTCGAATTCGGCCGCGAACTCGAACGCGTTAAGAGCAAAGCCAAAGCGAACCTCGCCTCGGCGGAATCAGAAGTCACCAAGAACAAGCTTACGCTCAAAGTCGAAGACGACAAAATGGATCGGTGGACCAAGCAGATCGCCGCCTGCACGCTGCGGGCACCGAACGACGGTGAAGTGGTCTATGCCAACGACGACGGCGGGCGTCGTGGAAACAACGAACGTGTGATCGAAGAGGGGGCGTCGGTTCACGAACGCCAGGCGATTATCAAACTTCCCGACAACTCGCACATGAAAGTCGGTTCGAAAATTCACGAATCGCGGATCAGCCAGGTACGCCTCGGCTTGCCGGTTTCCATTATGGTTGATGCCATTCCCGGAGTGATCTACCACGGTGTGGTCGAATCGGTCTCGTCGGTTCCACTCTCGGGAAACTGGATGCAGCAGGATCTCAAGGAATACGAGTGCAACATCACCATCACCGATAAAGATGTCGCGAAGGTTCGCGAGTTGAAATCGGGAATGACGGCACAGGTCGAAATTCTCGTGAATTCGCGCCCCGACGTCTTGCAGGCTCCGGTGCAATCCGTCGTGCAGATCGGTGAAGACCGGTATGTCTATGTCGCAACTCCCGAGAACGTCGAACGCCGCAGCATCAAGATGGGTCAGACGAACGACGTGACGGTCGAAATTCTCGACGGACTGGCAGAAGGCGAACGCATCGTGCTCAATCCTCGAACCGCGTTCTCCAAAGAAATCATCGATCTCGAAGCCCAGGCCAAATCCGATAAGTCGGAGGAAGCCGCTGCCGCCGAAGCTGCTACCGCTTCCGAGAACCCTGCAGTCGGTTCGGACGCTTCTCAACAAGGGGAGGAAAACCGACCGCGTCGCAGTAATCGTGAAGGACGGAGCGACGGTGAAGGTTCGTCGGACGGTCCGTCAGCCGATACGAACGCCGGGCCAGGAGGTGGTTCTCGACTTGGTGGGGGAGGTTCGCGCGATCCCGCGGCAATGTTCGCCAAGCTCGATGCCAACGGCGACGGCAGCCTGACCGAAGACGAAATTCCGGCTCAAATGCGAACGTTCATGCCGTTCGCCACGCTCGACACCGATTCCGACGGCAAGGTGACTCAGGATGAAATGGTAAAGGCGATCGAGAAGCTTAAAGCCGCTGGTGGCTTCGGCGGTGGACGAGGCGGACCGGGAGGAGAAGGGGGCGATCGAGGCAGTCGCCGAAATCGCTCCAATGGTGAGGAATAGCCGTCATGAAAGCGGCGGCCCAACTCGTCGATCTCCACAAGCATTATTATCTGGCTGGTGGCACCGTACGTGCTCTTAACGGTGTCGATATCACGTTTCCTGAAGGTGATTTCGTTGCCATTATGGGATCCTCCGGCAGCGGCAAAAGCACGCTGCTGAATGTGCTCGGCGGTCTCGACCGTCCGACCTCGGGGCAATACATTCTTGCCGGCCAGGATGTCTCCGAACTTTCGGACGACGAATTGTCGTACGCCCGCAATCAACTCATCGGATTTGTGTTTCAATCGTACAATCTGATCACACAATACACGGTCCTCGAAAACATCGAGGTGCCGCTGCTGTATCGGCCCGGTGCTCCGTCAATCAGTGCGAGCGACCGCGAACGGTGCCTCGAACTGGCCGATTTGGTGGGGCTCTCCGATCGTCTCGACCACCGGCCGTTTCAGCTCTCGGGAGGTCAGCAACAGCGTGTCGCCGTCGCCCGGTCGCTGGTCAATAACCCGGCGATTCTGCTGGCCGACGAGCCGACAGGCAACCTCGATTCCAAGACCGCTGACGAAATCATGGATCTGTTCGTCCGGTTAAACGGCGAGGGACGCACCATCATAATGGTCACACACGAAAACGACATCGCCGCTTATGCTCACCGCCAAATCCACATGAAAGATGGCGTCGTCGCCGGGGAAGGGGTGTTTAAGGGATGAGCGCAGGTCATCGGAAAACAATTGTTACGGTCGGGGACATCTGTAAAGCACACGATCGCGAAACGGGACGGCAAGAACTCGACGAAACCGCGTACTGGTGTAAGCATCTCATCGAATAATGTACCTGAAAAATTACGCACAGACTTGCGAAACGAAATCGAAGAACTCACCGCCATTTTCGTGACCTGTTCGAAATTGCGAAATTAAAAAGAGAGCAAAACATCATGCCGTGCGGTGTCATTCTGACTCATCCCTTATCCTTCATCCTTCATACTTCGACCTAACCGGACCGCACCCATGTCCTTCTTCCGCTTTTTCCGCACCGTTCACCTTGCTCTTAAGAGCATTCTGCTGCACAAGCTGCGCTCGGGGCTGACGATGCTCGGGATTGTGTTCGGCGTGTTCTCGGTGATCGCCATGCTCGCCATCGGAGAAGGGGCCAGCGAACAGGCGCAGCAGCAGGTGTTGCAACTCGGGGCGACCAACATCATCGTCCGCAGCGTTAAACCGCCGCTCGAATCGTCCGGGTCGAACAACCGTGTCAACATTTATGGTTTGCTCCGCAGCGATTTTCAGCTTCTTTCCGAAAATATCCCCACGCTGGTCAATGCCATTCCGATTCGCGAATCGACAATGGAATTCCGCAACAAGCACCACACGCTTAACGGCCGGCTTGTCGGTTGTACCGCCGATTACGCCGGTGTCAATCATCTGAAGACGCGGAATGGTCGTTTCATCGACGACCGCGATCAAGAGACGATGGCCAACGTCTGCGTTCTGGGTGCCGATGTCGCCGATATCCTTTTTCCTCTCGAACAGCCGGTCGGAAAAGCGGTGCAGGTCAACGCTCGGTTTTACAAGATCATCGGCGTCTCGCAGCGCAGGGTTTCGACCTCGGCGATCGGCAGCGCACTCGCCGGACAGGATTTCAATAAAGACATTTACATCCCGATCAAAACTTTTCAAGTCCGGCTGGGCGATTTGATCATTCAGCGCCAGCAGGGAACGATGACCGCCGAAAAGGTCGAACTCAATCAAATTACATTACAGGTCGGCAACCCGGACGACGTCATGGCGACCGCCGATGTCGTTCGCGAAACAATCGATAGAAATCACAAAGAGCAGAAGGACGTCGATATCATCGTACCACTTGAACTGCTGCGGCAGGCCGAGCAGATTCGCCAGATTTTCAACGTGGTGTTGGGTTCGATTGCCGCGATCAGTCTGGTGGTCGGCGGCATTGGTATTATGAATATCATGCTGGCGACCGTCACCGAGCGAACACGCGAAATCGGCATTCGCCGGGCTCTCGGTGCACGACAGCGCGACATTACCGTTCAGTTTCTCACCGAAACGATCGTGTTGACCGGCACGGGGGGAGTGATCGGCATTGTGATGGGGTTGACGACTCCGTACGCGTTCGACGGGTTGCAATACGTCGTGCAGAATTTCATCCTCTCTGGTTCGAACGCCACGTCAGAAGTCGGCCGCATTTTTTCCGATATGCATCCGAAGATTGCCTACTGGAGCCTGCCGCTTGCGTTCGGCATTTCGGTCGGCATCGGCATTATTTTCGGGTTGTATCCTGCACGGGCCGCTGCACGACTCGACCCCATCGAAGCGTTACGGCACGAATAAGTCAGAGGTGGCAATTAAGTGAACGGTGTTTCGAGCTGGCGATGTGAAGCCTATTCAGGCCGCTCGGCGTTTGTTCCTCCATGTGTTATCAGACTTTGACTCCCTCGCGTCGTTTGGTACGATAATGTGGCATAAAAAGAGATAATAGCCGCCGCATTGAGCAATGATTTTCTCCCTTTGTTTCAGGAAAGGAAACCATGGTTCCTCGCATTCATCATGGTGACCGGTTCGATGATCTAGCGATCGTTCGGCCTTTCACGTCACACGATTTCGGACGCAGATGTCTTGCTCTGTTGCTGATCGCCGGGATTTTTTTCAGCCCCTTTTTCGGGGCGAAATCCTCGACGGCCTTTGATCAGCCCCCCACAACAGACGAGGTTCTCGTCGCGCAAAACGACGACGACGATGCCGCGCAGAATGACACGAATAACAAGACGAGAGGCGATGTCGAAAATCCGTTTCCCAAGCGGTTTCCGTCGCCCAGTCTCGACGGGGGAACGGAATGGCTGAACGTCGGTGGAGACATCACGCTCGACGATCTGAAAGGGAAGGTTGTCCTACTCGACTTCTGGACGTTTTGCTGCATCAACTGCATGCACGTCCTCCCCGACCTCGCCTATCTGGAAGAAAAATATAAAAACGAACTCGTCGTCATCGGCGTGCACTCGGCAAAATTCGAGAACGAAAAAGATTCCGAGAACATCAAGAATGCCATTCTTCGATATGAGATCAAGCACCCGGTCATCAACGATTCGAAAATGACCGTCTGGCGAAAATTCAATGTCAGTTCGTGGCCGACGTTCGTCTTGATCGACCCCGAAGGGTTTTTCTGCGGCGCGCAGCCTGGCGAAGGAAATCGCGAACTGCTCGACACCGTCATCGGCCGCGTGGTCGCGTATCATAAGAGCAAAGGAACCCTCGACGAGTCCCCCGTGCATTTCGATCTCGAACGTCATAAGCAGGATCCGAAGCCGCTCCGTTTTCCGGGAAAAATATATGCCGATGTCGAGGGGAATCGCCTTTTTATCACCGACAGCGGACATAACCGGATTATCATCACCGACCTCGACGGCCAATTGCTCGACATCATCGGTAACGGTGCAATCGGCCGTACCGACGGCGATTACGCCACGGCGAGTTTCGATCATCCGCAAGGGGTCGAACTCGTCAAGAATGTGTTGTACGTCGCCGATACCGAAAACCACATGCTGCGTGAGGTCGACCTCGAATCGAAACGCGTCTCGACGCTCGCCGGGACGGGAAAGCAAGCTCATTTTCGAGAAGATGGTGGGCCGGTTCAGAGAACCGCGCTCAACAGTCCCTGGGATTTACGATTCGTCGACGGCACGCTCTATATCGCGATGGCTGGGCCGCACCAGATCTGGAAGCATCGTCTCGGATCGCAGAATATCGATGTCTACGCCGGAAACGGCCGCGAAGATATCATCAACGGCACCTTGGCGACATCGTCATTTGCACAACCGTCATCTTTAGCGACGGACGGGAATGTGTTATTCGTCGCCGACAGCGAAGGGTCGTCGATTCGTGCCATTGACATCAAGGGGAAACGGGTGACGACCGTCGCCGGGGCGTTCGACTTGCCCAACGGGGCGACGCTGTTCGAATTCGGCGACCGCGACGGAAGTGCGAACATGGCACGGTTGCAGCATCCGCTCGCTGTGGCGCTCGCCGGCAATCTGTTGTATATCGCCGACAGTTACAATCATAAGATCAAAGTTCTCGATCTCGACAAAGGGGTCGTCCGGACGGAACTGGGGACCGGCGACCCGGGAAGTGAGTTGTCCCCCATCCAGTTTTCCGAACCGGGTGGCCTGGCGATCAACGGTCAGACGTTGTACATCGCCGACACCAATAATCATCGTATTCTCAAAGCGGATCGCAAAACGGGTGAGGTCGAACTGTTGGAGATCGCGGGTCTGACGCCCCCCGACCCTCCCACAAGCGACGAAGTCGAAACGATTTCGGCCCCGGACGTAATCGAAGTCGATGCGCAAACGGTGAGCGCGGGTGAGAATCTGAAATTCGAAATTTCCGTGAATCTCCCCGAAGAGTACAAGCTGAACGCCGAAGCGCCGGCGAGTTATCGCATCAAGGCGACGGAAGACCAGTCTCTGATTCCCCCTGAAGAACTCGACGTCCGCAAACGTGCCGTCGTTGATGAGGGCAAGGTCGTATTCAACGTGCCGGTTACAGAGAAAGCGGGATCGGCGAAGTTCCAGGTACAGGTTTCTTACGGCTATTGTCGAGACGGAAAAGGGGGCCTGTGCAAGTTGAACACCTCCCGCTGGGAAATCCCGGTTGTGATTGATGTAAACGCCGACCAGGCATCGATCGAATTGAAATCAGTTGCCGAGTAACGGAGATGAAGACGGCAAAACGACGTTAATCACTCGTTGAAAAATGGGTGATGATCAAGTTTTTGTGTGCCACGGGTGGCTTGTCCACCCGTGTTTTTCCGATGCCTCACAACCACACTGCCGGGCAAGCCGGCAGTGCCACTCATTTTTTTACGGGCTGCTAAACCGTTCGGCAGTACGACATTTTATCGTTCGTTTGTTGCGACAATGCGTACCGACCTTGTCGTCGGACTCGCGACATCCTACAGTTCTGGAACCGGTTTCATAACCCGGTCGGCGATGGATGACACAAACGCAACACTCCACGAAAAGGAAGTTTTCATGTCCCTGCAATTCGGCTCGAAACATGGCCAATCGGCCTGGTGTGTCTACTGTGCCTGGGCGACGTTGCTCACCGCGTCTCTCATGTTCGCGGGGTGTGGCGGCGACAAAGAAAGCGAATATCGCGAATTGTCCTCCGACGATCTGAAGATTGAAGAAACCAAAATTAAAGAAGTCGCACATCACCATGACCACGATCACGAACACGGCCCGAATGGGGGACACCTGATCGAACTCGGTGAGGAAGAATATCACGCCGAGGTTGTCTTCGACGAGAACAGCCGGAAAATCACCGTCTATATCCTCGGTGCGGATGCCAAATCGGCGGTTCCGATCGCCGGAGACGCGATCGAGTTCGAACTGGAAGAGGGGGACGATGAGATCGAATTAGCGATCGCCGCTGCCCCGCTCGATGGGGAGCCGGAAGGTCAGTCGTCCCGTTTCGAGATCGCCGGTGACGTGGTTCCCGAGAAAATCAAGTCCGAAGAGGATTTGGAAGGGCACTTTCACATCACGATCGCAGGAAAAGAGTTCATGGGGGAACTCCACCACGACGATCATGGTCACGACCACGGAGATCACGACCACGATCACGGCGACAAAGATCATGATCACGATGATGAGCACAGCGACGACGAGGACGGCGAAACACAGTCTAATGACGAGGCCAAGAAGTAGGCGTTGCGCCGATATTTTCACGGCTTCGGACTCTTGACTGTCGGTCTGCTTCACACGGTGGCGAATTCGAGATAACATGTGTCAGGCGTCTCCTCGACCCGAATTTCAGGAGGAACGAAGACATGTTCAAAGCGATATCGTCGCCCCGTCCCGGCGCGATTTCATTCATTCGTGACAGGCGCTTTCCACCGATGGTCTCGCAGAATCTGTTGCCCGTAGGATTTCACCGTACGATTCGAGTCGAGCGGTCGTGGTCGATCGTCTTGACGGGACTGCTGTTTGCGTTCGTCGCGTTCTCTGCCGAGTTTGTCTGCGCCGATGCAGGTGATGATCAGTACAAGGTCTCTGCCGCGCTGCACGATAAAGAACGCTGGAGTGACGCAGTCGATCAGTTTCGCGTATTTTTTAAGGAATACCCCGGCCATCCGCGCACGCCCGAAGCTCAGTTTTTTATGGGCGATTCGCTCATCAAGCTTCAGAAGTATGAAGAAGCACGCGAGTTCCTGCGCCGATTTGTGAAGGAAAACCCCAAAAACCGACTTGTGGGAAACGGCGTTTACCTCATCGGTGAAAGCAGCTTTCTGCTGAGAGACCTCGAAGCGGCCGAACAGGAACTGACCGCATATCTCACCTCGTACCCCGACGGTGAGTTCATTGAACTCGCACTGCTGAATCTCGGTGATACCCAGTTAAGGCTGAAACAACCCGAAAATGCCGCCGGCAATTATCAGAAGGCGCTCGATCGATTTCCGCAGGGAAAGCATGTCGATGAAGCCAGATACGGAATCGCTCAGGCCTATGAAGATCTGAAGAAAGGGAGCGAAGCCGAAGCGATTTACCGTGCCCTTGCGGCCAAAGCCGAAAGCGCGCTCGCCGACGATTCGCAAAGCCGGCTGGCGTTGCTCTTGTTTGCCGACAAAAAATATGCCGAATCGGCTGCCGCGTACGACGAATTGGCCTCGCGGTTTCCCGAGAGTCCTCTCGCCACCGAAGCCGCCTTGAGTGCCGGATCGGCGTATTACCGAGCCGGGGATTACGCCACGGCGATCGTGCGGTACGAAAAAGCTGCGGAATATCCCGAGCAGTTGGTAACCGCCCGACTCGGAAAGGGACTCAGCCAGAAGTCACTGAAGCAATACGCCGATGCGGCAACGACGTTTCAACAAACGTACGCAGCCCACCCCGACGATCCGGTTGCCGAACGCCTGTTGTATTACTGGGCCGATGCCGAATTCAATCAGGGACAATGGGAACCGGCGAAGACGCATTTTCTGGATGTCGTCAAACGCTGGCCCGAGGGGCAATTCGCCGATTTCAGCTTGTACAACGCCGCCGAAGCGGCGCTGTTTTCCGGTCAGCTCGATGAATCGCAGCAGTTGATCGACCGCTTCGCCGCGGAATACTCCAAGAGCGGTTTGCGCTTGCTTGTCGAGTTGCTGCGCGGCCGGTTGCAAGTCGAACGGGGAGGCGAAGAGCAGCTCAAGCAGGCTCTCGTCCATTTTAATAACGTCTTGACCGAAAGTACGATTGCTCGCACGCAGATGCTGGCCCGCCGACATCTCGCCGCCACGTACCTCAAGATGGGAGACAACGCCTCGGTCGTGACGATCCTCGAACCGGTCGTCGCGGACATCAAGCAACAGGGAGCCTCTTCGGAATTCACCGATGTGTTGGTCATTCTCGCAGAAAGTTTGCTTCGCGAGAAAAAATATACCGAAGCGATCGAATCGGCGTCCGACTATCTCAAGTTCGTTCCCGAAGGCTCACAGGCCGAATCGGCGATTGCCATCAAGGCGATCGGGAATACGCACCTCGGCGACGAAAATGCCGCCCAGCATAATCTCACCATTCTATTCAATAAGTATCCTGACAGTCCGACGCTGGCACAAACCGCGTTCATGATGGCCAACATCAACTACGAAGCTCAGAAGTGGGATCAGTCGGCCAAGCTGTATGCGACGATCGGTAAATTCGGTAGCGATTCTCCTTATCACGCGCAGTCGTTATCGGGTGAAGCGTGGTGTTTGTACCATCAGAAGAAATTCGAACCCGCCGCTGCTTTGTTTGCCGATTTCATCAAACAGCATGCCGACGACAAATCTGCCGCAGAGGCGGCGTTCATGCAGGGGAGATGTCTCGAATCGGCCGAACGGCTCGGCGACGCCATCGCCGCTTATGCCGTCGCTCTCGACAAGTATCAGCCGGCGCGAGAAGCGTATCTCTCGGGGTTGCAAATCGCCCGGCTGCATGGCCAACAGGGAGAAATCGACAAGTCGGATGAAGCGTATGAAAACCTGCTCAAGGTCTTTCCCAAACCCGAACGGCTCGATCAATTGCTCGAAGAATGGGCCATGCTGAATTACGAGGCAGAGCGCTTTCAAAAGTCGGACGACATCTTTCGCCGTCTGATCGCCGAAACACCCGACAGCGAACTTGTCGACAATGCCCGCTTGAGTCTTGCCGAAAGCGATCTCGTCGCCGGCAAACTCCCCGAGGCGCGAAAGGTGTTTCAGGAACTCGAAGCGTCTCAGGCCTCGGATGCAGACGTTCAGGAGATTTCCCTGTATCGTCTGATCGGCATCACTATCGATCTGGAAGAGTGGGACGAGGCGGCGAAGTGGTCGTTGCAGCTTGAAACGCGTTTTCCCGACAGCGAGTTTGTCTGGTTCAGCCGTTTTCAGAAGGCCGAAGCTCTGTTTCATCAGGGAAAACTCGACGAAGCCTTCGCCGCGCTGAATCTCCTCAAGGCCGAAAAAAAGAACGAGGCGGTGGCGAAAGCCTCCTGGTTTCCGCGGGTGTTCATTTTGTTGGGAGAAATCCATCTCCGCCGGAAAGAATACAGCGACGTCTTTGCCATTGTCGATGAACTGAAAGGTTGGGACTCCGATTCGCCGTTCCTGTATCAGGCGTACGAAATTCAGGGCCGGGCCAACAAAAATCAGGCGAAATTCAAAGAGGCGATCGAGAGTTTCAAGAAGGTGATCGACGACCCCGAAGGGCGTTCGACAGAAACCGCCGCCAAAAGCCAGTTCATGATCGCCGAGATTTACGTCTTACAGAAAGATTTTCAATCGGCAAAACTGGAGTATCTGAAAGTCGATATTCTGTATGCGTTTCCCCAATGGCAGGCCCCCGCGTTGTATCAGGCGGCGATCTGCCACGAATCGCTGAAAGAAATCGATCTCGCCAAAAAAACGTACGCCGAACTCGTGAGAAAATTTCCCGACAACGAATATGCTCCCAAAGCGACAACCCGGCTGAAAGAACTCGGAAAATAGCAGGGCTCGAGCGGTCCTGACGACCATTCGCATGGCAAATCACCCATTTTCGATTTGATTCTCATCTCGAACCCGTCATACAATACGGCGAACCCGCACTCAACAACAGTAACCGCGTGGTCGATGTCCTCCGGTTGTCATCGTCACAGAACCATAGAGATTGCCATGGATGACCATTTATCGTCGATGGATCGGTCTGCCCGATTCCAACCCTTGTCTCACCGGCGACTCAATCGCCCGGCACCGTTTGCTTTTCGATTGCGAATGTATGCATTTCTCGGGTTGATCTCGCTCCTCGGTCTTGGTTGGGGGTGGGTGAATGCCCAGGAAGGGGCACCGAACGATCCGTTCCCCGTCGTCACCGAAAGCGAAGGGGGTGAAGCCGCGGCGGGAGCCGCCGCTCCGAAGCCGACCCCTTCGCGATTGAGCACGATTCCTAACAGCTTCGTCGGCATCATGTTGGCGCTGGGGTGGTTTCTGCTTCCGTTCTTTATTTGTTCGGTGATCGCTGTCTGGTTTGTGATCGAACGGATGGTCGTGCTCCGCGAGAATCGCGTGATCCCGCGTGCCTTCGTCGATCGCTTTCTGCAATTGCTCGAACAAGGCAAACTCGACGCCGAAACCGCGCTCAAACTCTGCGAACAGAATGCCAGCCCGGTCGCATCGGTCTTCGCCCACGGCATTCGCAAGTGGGGTAAGCCGAGCGTCGAAGTCGAACAGGCGATTATCGACGGGGGCGAACGTCAGGTGAGCCAACTGAGAAAACATCTCCGCGTGATCAACGGCGTCGCGACGGTCTCGCCGCTGTTCGGGCTGCTTGGTACCGTCGTCGGCATGATCGAGGCGTTCAATCAGATCGCCACCAGTCAGGCCGCCGGCAAAGCCGAGCAGCTTGCGGCGGGCATCGCGCTGGCGTTATTGACGACGGCTGTCGGACTGTTGATCGCGATTCCCTGCCTGACGATCTACATGTTTCTCGCCGGCCGGGTCGATAATCTGGTGATGCAGATGGACGATCTGGCCCAGCGCGTGGTGAATTATATCTCGCTCGAAGGGCTGATGAACAAACCGAGTGCGAGCGCCACCGTCGTCCGCCGTCGCAAAGCCCCGGCTGCAAGTGCCGCGCCCGCCCCCGAAGCCGAATCGGCGTGAGAGAAGAGCGGCAGGGAACCCGGACAGCTTTGTGTCCTGTTCGCACGCGACAGACGTCAAAGAACTACTCTGGCGGCACCAACCGTCGACACTTTGATCGACCTTTATTCCACAAGTCGTACTGTGGGTCGGCGTACTCCGCAAAAAATGCATCGAGTTTCGCCCCCATCTCACTTTGAATGGCAGCGTGCGCCGGTTGGCCATACACGTTAAACCGTTCTTGCGGATCGGTATGCATGTCGTACAGTTCGTATGGCCCCTCGGGGTTCTTCCGGGCGACGAATTTCCAATGCTCCGTTCGCAACGATCGGCAACTCTCCATCTCGTAGACCATGTTCGTTTCCCAGTCGATCTCTTCGCCGCGAAGCACCGGAGCGTAACTGCGGCCTGAAAGTTTCGGTTCGCTTGGCAGGCGATCGTTGAGATCCAGATAATCGAGCACGCTCGGCAGAAAATCGGTGTTGCTCACCATGATCTCCGTCTCGCCCGGCTTGATGCGTCCCGGATGTCGTATGATGAGCGGCACCTGCATCATCAGATCGTGAGCGGCGATCGGTCGAGTGTGATCCCCCATGCCGAAAAACCCATTCTGGCCTCCCATCCAGCCCTGATCGCCGGCGAAGATCACCAGGGTGTTGTCGTCGATGCCGTGCTGTTTGAGTGCATCGAGCACAGTTCCGACGCCGTCGTCGACGGCACTCACTTCCGCCGCGACGCGACGAAAGCTGACGATGTTGTTGTGATACTCTTTGTTGTTGAACTGCCACGGATGCATCGTGTCGCGCGGGAAACAGAAGAGATCTTTGTCGGCGTAATATTCGGCATGACGATTTCGCGCCGGTTCGAGCAACAGTTTTCCCAGACAGTACGGCCCGTTGTACGCCAGATACAGAAAGAACGGCTGCTCGCCTTTAGCATTCTGGTCGATAAAGTCGACGGCATGCTCGGTCCAGAGATCGGTCATGTACTTGGGAGTTTTCTGCACCTCGCCGTTGTAGATGATCGGGTCGTCATAAAAATTGGTGGTGCTCCCATGCACCATTGTGATCCAATACGAAAACCCGTCTTGCGGCGTGAGATTGGCCCCCAGATGCCATTTGCCGACATGTCCGCATATGTAACCTTCATCGTGTAGAATTTCGGGGAGCGTCGAGAATTCATCGAGCGTGTAATACGCCTCGGGCCCCATCATTGTCTTCGCGTCGAGAAACGAGTGGACTCCATGCTGCGACGGCATGAGCCCCGTGAGATACGTTGCCCGCGTCGGCGAGCAGACGGGATTACTGCTCATCGCACGTCGAAAGAGCATCCCCTCGGCTGCCATCTTGTCGAGATGTGGCGTGCGGATATCCTTGTTGCCGTAACAACCAAGCGTCCACGCCCCATGGTTATCGGTGAGAATGAAGACAACGTTGGGGGTTTTCTCGGCTGCAAGGGTAGGGGTGATAGTAAGAAATAGGACAACATAAGTGATCATGATTTTCATGTGTTATCCTCGTTTCATATGTATCGGGTATCGTGGATCGCTTATATCCCGTTCTTATCGCAATAATTCAAGCGATTAACCTGCCGCCCACCGAGCTATTAAAATAGTTCCTGAAAACACTCCACCCCACGCACACGACGCAATAAACAGAAACTCGGGGAGCGTACGCAATTTTTTCAACTTTTCAGTTTCACCGGCAACTTGCCAAGCCAGGGTTGCTTGCCGGCGAGTGCATCGACGCCCGCTTCAAGACTGACCGGGATTTTATCGAATGCGCACGACACGCCTCTGGCTTCGGTAAACCCCTCGACGGCATACGGGCTGCCAAAGCACATGACCGCCGTGGCTACATCATGGCTCAAGCGCCGCACGACCTCGGCTTGTTGCTTGGGAAAGCGAACGCTCTCCGGGTCGTGGTTGCGAACTTCGGTGAATCCGAGAAACACCACGGCATCGGCGATTTTTGCCTTATCGGACAACTCGCGGACCTGTTCATCCGCGGGCTCAACGTCCAACTCGAAAACGGTCGACCGTGGCCAGCGTTCCTTAAGCAGTTTCAGCAGATGATCGTACGAGTCATCCGGCCGGCGCTGTCGACCGACGACGCACAATATGTTGTCGCGATTCGATAAGCTCTTGAGAAACTCTTCCCCGCGAACGGCCGTCATCGAGTTGCGGGCGATTGTTGCCGCGGTTTTCTTGTGCTCGGGTTTCGACAGGACGGCAAGACAATTATCGAGGTCGATGGGGGGAGCGTCGATCAGTCCCACCCAGTGTTTCCACGTCAAAAGCCGCTGCGCCGACTGATCAACGCGGAAGCGGATTTCGTCGTCCTTCTCGGCCATTGCCAGCACGGCATCGAAGCATTCGTCCCAATCAGGATACGAGAGAATGATGTCACACCCCGCGCGCACCGACTGCACGGCGGCATCGGCAATCGAAAAATTCTTGCGGATGGCGTCCATTGCAAAACTGTCGGAGTGAATGAACCCCTCAAAGCCGAATTCGTCTCGCAAGAGACGAGTAAGAATCGCTTTCGACATCGTCGCCGGTAGTTTTTCGTCGGCCTCGAGCGCGGGATAACAGATGTGAGCCGTACACATCGTGGCGACTCCCGCGTCGATCGCCGCGCGAAACGGCGGCAGGTCGATGCGATCGAGTTCTTCGCGGCTACGATCGACGGTCGGCAGTTCGAGGTGGCTGTCTTGACTGGTGCCACCGTGGCCAGGAAAGTGATTCGCGGACGAGATCAGCCGCTCGTCTTGCACACCGCGAATCGACGCGAGTAGTAATTTGGTCACCTGTTCGGGGGAATCTCCGAAGCTGCGTGTGTTGATGATGGGGTTGAGCGGGTTCGAGTTGACGTCGGCAACGGTCACGCCCGGCCAGACGATGCCCAGTGCGCGAGCTTCTCGCGCAATTACCTGACCGGCGGCGTACGCGAGGTCTTCGGACCATGTCGCCCCGATCGCCATGTTATTCGGAAACAGAGTTGCTTCGCGGGCAATTTGTCCCATGCCGGCCTCGACGGCACCGATCGTCAGCAGCGGCACGCGGGCCAGCGATTGAATCTCGTTGTTGAAATCGACGACATCTTTGGCGGTTGTCTCTCCGCCGCGGGGGACCTGCAACGAACCCGCCTTGCCGGCGCGCACTCCATCCTGTAATCCTGCAATGCCATTATGCACCGACATTAATTGTCCGACGCGTTCGGCGAGCGAGAGCTGGGGGAGTTTGAGCGCCCCCCATTTGCGATCTTTATCGGTGATTCCACCCCATACCCGACCCGATAACATCGCTGTCACCGAGAGCCACAACATTTCGCGGCGGGTGAATATTGCGTGTTTGGTCCATTGTTTGGTGAGAGTCGTCATCGGTTTTATCCTCGACAATTGTGAAAAGTACCCTCACTCCAACCCCACCCGCACCACACCGTACACCAGAAACTCCGGCACGGTGAAACTCACTCGGCCGTTGGCTGTCGTCGAGTCAATCGACACCGCCTCGGCGACCTCCGGTGTGATCATCTCGACTCGCTTCACCTTTGCTCCCTCGGGTAATACGAGACTCACCGTAATCCCGCCGACGGCGATCGGCTTTTCGTCCACCGTTCCCGTCCCCGATGTTTTCGGGTCTTCCGGTTCTTCGCGGTTGTAGTTCACCAGATGAACGTCAATCTCATTTCCATTCATCGGTCGGCTCGCCGACGCGCGGACGGTGTAGGGGGCTTCGATTTGTGTGAGCGACGCCTTCTCCCCGGCGGTCAAGCCGTCGGGATTGTCGATTGTCACGATGTATTTGTACTTCTCGGCCAGCCCTTCGGTTGGCAGATCATCGGGGCGGACGTCGAACAGAATGTGATCATCGAGCAACTTGCGACCGACCGCTTTGAAGCGGTCGACGGCGTCGGTGTTAGCCAGATGGACTGCCGTTCGCGGATACATCAACAACACCTCGGCGTGCGATGTGTTGGCGTTATAGAGATCATCGTACTTGCGCAGAAAGCCGAAATATTCATTGAAGACCCCGCGGGCGATCGGGTCGGTGAAGCGGGCGTAGAAACCCATCAGAGCCCCGCCGTTGGCGGCGAGTTCCGAAATCGCATTGCGGTTGCGGCAGTGTTCGTACTTGCCGAGCGTATACGGCTTGTCGTCGAACGTGCCGCGAATGTAACGGCATTGCAGCGTGGCGTCGCCGAGGAACTTGTTCTTGAGATCGGTGTAAAACGCGGCGCCGCCGGTGCTGTACCAGAGGTAATCTTCTCCCCGGCCCCAGAGGTCGCCGGGAATCAGACAGCGTTCGTCGCCGTTGATCTGGTTGAAGTCGCCGAGGTGATTCCACTGCGCTACCAGCAGATCGGGTTTGATAGACTTGCCATAATCGACGAAGACTTCATCGAACGTCTGCTTATTGGAGACCTGCGAGAACCGCAGCATTTCGCGGCGGAGAGGAGTCGATTCGGCGGGATCGTGCCACGAGACGATTTCGGTAAACGTGTGATTATCCAGATCGGCGATCTCGAACTTCTGTTTCAGTTCATCGGGTGAAAATCGTTCGGCGAGATAGTCGTGAAATCCCTTCTGGCAATGTTCGCACAGGCAGTTGCCGCGATAGAAGTAGTTGATCATGTACCCGTCGACGCCGCGCTCGATGCCGCGCTTGGTCCAGGCTTTGAGAATGGTTTTCCAGTGCGGATTGTTGAGACAGGCCCAGTATTCTCCCATGCCGCCGATCGCATAATTGGCATCGCGGCGGAATTTCCCTTCAGCGTCCCGTTCAAGAAAATCGCGCGGGTCGGCGACCGGCTTGGGGCCGAGTTCGGTTTCGTCCCACAGGTCGTTATAGAATTTGAAAAATCCGCGAGGCCCATCGGGCCCTTCGATGTCGCCGATGAGAAATTTGACATTCATATGTCCGACGACTTTGGCGTCGCGCTGGTGGATTTCTCCGTTGAAGCGTTTGAACCACTCGCCGCATTCATTCAATCCCTGCACCGGAAAATGCGAAGGATATCCCGCGTACTGGTCGGTGTGCGACAGACTCCAGAAGTGAGCCCCATAGAACCCGACCTGCGCAATCTGCGGCCGGCACTCTTCGACGAACGAGAGATAATCTTTATCGTCGCCGTAGGCATCCCAGTGAGCGATCAGGCGATTGAATTCGAACCGCGAAGGTTCGTCGGCGGCGAGGGACACGCTACCCGAAAGAATTCCTGTGAGAGACAACACGAGACAAGCCAGGCGATATTTCATAATGTTTGCCTTTTGAGGGAGTGATTGTCGTTCATATCATTTTGCTCTGCCAAAAGGAGGAATGCAATGACGACGCTGATTCAGTGCGATCTTTAGCCGAGACAGGTGCATCCCCATTCATCGCCCTCCCGCGCCGTTCCGTTGCACAATCTCCAGCGATACGCTATCAACGGATTTCACGTACGCTCACCTTCCATCTGACATTCAGTACCACGAGGATCACGATGAAATATCCCGTCTTGTTCGCGTTGATGACCGCTTTGTTCTGGGGATTGTATGGGCCGACGCTGGGACAGGCGCGATCGGGATTGGGTGGGAGTCCGTTCAAGCCGTATGTCGCCATCGGGATTGCCTACCTGATCTGGGGTGTTCTCGGAGGTGTCGGCGGAATGATGTACCGGGGTGACGATTTTTCGTTCTCGGGAGCAGGGGCCATCTGGGGATTTGCCGCCGGTTCTCTCGGTGCGTGGGGTGCACTGACATTAACGCTCGCCATGTTCACTGGCGGCGGTGCGATGCCGCATATCGTGATGCCGATCGTCTTCGGCGGCGCGGTCACCGTGCAGGCGCTCGTCAGCACGTGGATGTATCGCACCACTGCTAACCCGATGATGTGGGTCGGTGTGATCGGCATGGGGATCTGCATTGTAATCGTGGCAGCGAACACGCCGCATCATGCGCCGAAGCCGAAAGCGGCGGAGGGAGAACCATCCGCCGCGACGACTTCATCGCATACGTAGTGGTCTGAGATGGAATTTCTTCGGCGCGATCGATGCGGTATGGTTAGGCGAAATCGATCTCTATTCCCATTCGGTTTCCCGTCCTGAAGGCCGTTCGATGACATCGATTTCACGGTGAGTGAGGTAGGTTGAAACGAGGCCCAACCTTGCTTATTCGGCGTTCATGAACCGGATACCCCCGGTTGCACGCAACCGGAGCGACCCCGCTAAATGCGAAAATACCTCGCCGGCTCGCTTCACGTTATCCGGTCAGACATTAACCACATCTATTGGCAGCGCTGCAATCGGGGCCGCAGTCGGGGTTGACGGACTTGTACTCTAAGATGTTCCCTCGCGCATCCATTTGAAACTGGCAACATTCGCGTAACATCGCTTCCAGTTTTCTGCGTCCGCGCTGAATTTGCGACTTGACGCCCGAGAGAGAAATCGACTCGCGTTCGGCAATCTCCGCCTGAGATTTTCCCTCGAGTTCGTACAGCGAAACAGCACGCTTTTGTGCTTCCGGCAAATGGTCGATCAAAGTGGACAGGCAACCCGCAACGTCTCTATTGACGTTCTCCTCGCGAGACGGTTCGGCCACCGAAATTGTCGATGCATCGCCAGTCGGCACCTCTTGCTTCTTGCGGAAATGGTCGGCGACCGCGTTGCGCGTGATTTGAAATACCCATGATTCCATGCGCTCGACTCGACGAAGGGTATCGAAATTCTGATGGATGCGGAGGAACACGGTTTGCAAAATGTCATCGACATCCGCCGCCGACGTCACTCGAGACCGAATGAACTGGCGCAGCCGATCGCTCAGCTCGCGCCAGATCTGTTCGGTCGTCACCTTTGGCTGAGTCTGTTTCATTACTGAGAGCAACCTGAGTTCGCGGATTGCGGGTTCACCGTGTCGCCGCAACCACATTGTCCTGAACAACAACAGCAACAGCAACACGTCCCACAACATTGCGGGGGGGTGGCGTGTTTCGATTCGCTGCTTCTGGTTGGCTCGGTCATTTTATCCTCCTCTCAAGAGATAGTGAAATGGGCAATTGCATGCCTTCTGACAACATAGACGCACCACCACCGAAAAAGACGCAACCCGACCGCCGGGCAACCGGAGGAACCCCGCTATGAAAGCTCCGGCATGGTTGAGAATCGGCAGGGTACCTCCTAGCATGATTGACTGACTGGTTCGCTCTTGAACATTGCTCTGATTTCCTCTCCCTGAAAGAACAATCATGCTGTCTCTTCGCCTGAATTCTCTGCTGGCTTCGACTCTGTTGCTTTCGGCGTTCGCCTCGCTCGATGCCGCTGAGCCCGATGCGGTCATCACCAGCGGCGGACTGAAATTCGCCGAGCGGTTGATGTGGCCCGATGGGGGGTATGTTTACGGGATCACGGCGACTGATATCGACGGCGACGGTGATCTCGATTTTTCGAGTGCCGGGGTGCATACCGATATGCTCCTCTGGCATGAAAACGACGGCGAAGAGAACTTCACAAAGCACATCATCTGCGACAACGAACCGGGGTATCTCGAACGTCATGCGTTCGGTGACATCAACGGGGACGGCACGCTCGATGTCGTGATGGTCAAAAACAAAATCGGCCATCTCGTCTGGTGGGAAAACAACGGCACACCGGGTGATGGCAAGCTCTGGGGACGCCATGTCATCACCACCGACTTCATGCGGGCCTATGATGTGGCGCTGATGGATCTCGACGATGACGGGGATCTCGACGTCGCCGCCTCGGCTTACACCGGCGATTGTTTCTCGTGGTTCGAGAACCCCGGTCCGAAAGGTTTTGACAACGAATGGAAGCAATACAAATTCGACAGCGATAAAGAGTTCGCCAATACCCGAACGGTCGCGTTTGCTGATTTCAATGGCGACGGCAAACCCGATCTGCTCGGCACGGGAACCTACGGCAACAAGACGCTGTGGTACGAAAACACCGGCAAGGCAGGAGTGAAGAAATTCAGCCGTAACATCATCGATGACAAACTGCTGATGCCTGCGCACGGACATCCGGTCGATATGGACGATGACGGCGATATCGACATCGTCATGGCGGGGGGAATGCGTGTCTCCACGACCGAAAAAGAACAATCGCATCAGGCGGTCTGGTATGAAAACGTCGGCTCACCCGGCAGAGGTAGCGAATGGACCAGACACTTTGTCGGGCACCTCGACTTTGGTCTCGAAGCGGTCGTCGGCGATCTCGACGGCGATGGTGACATCGATGTGATCGCTACGGGATGCGACGGCGGACAGCCGGGCGTCGGCGAAGTGTCGTGGTTCGAGAACACCGGCGACCTGAAGGGGGAATGGAAGAAGCACGTTTTGAGGATGTATCCGCGCGCCGCGCAGGTCATCGTGATGGACATGGACGAAGACGGCAATCTCGACATCGCCGCGAGTTCAGAAGCGGGGACGTTTTACTGGTGGCGGAATCTGGGGTCTGCAAAATGAAGACGACTGTCCGCAGATTTTCGCAGAGGAACGCAGATGAAGAGATAAAGAGGGGAATTGCCACAAAAAACGCAAATGACGCAAAAAAAATCAGAATGGAGTTATCAGAACTGTTGGTATTTTTGCGTACGTTTCCTCGTTCTCAAGTGGAGTTTGGGGACGAAAAGAACTCTTCGATCGCTTAAAACAATCCTGCGACTGGGTTCCCTTCGGCGAGCAGATGCGGCCGGTTGACGGTGTCGAGGACGAACTGCTTCGGATCGATGCCAAAGGCGTCGTAGATGGTGGCGGCGAGGTCTCCGACGTGAACGGGGTCGGTCTTGGGATGCCAGCCGACTTTGTCGCTTTCGCCGAAGTACGAACCGGGGGTCACCCCCGGTCCGGCGAGCAGCACCGAATAACAGCCGGGCCAATGATCGCGGCCGGTGGTATTGTTGCCGTTGTTCGACCGCCGGGCTCCGACCTGCGGCGTGCGTCCGAATTCGGTCGCGACGATCACGAGCGTTTCTTCGAGCAATCCTGATTGATGCATGTCGTCGATGAGGGCCGATAACGCGAGATCGAACGGCGGCAGAAGTTCGTCTTTCAACCGTGGAAAATTGTTGAGGTGCGTGTCCCAGCTCGGGCCATCGATGTTTTCGCACGGCGTGTAGACCGAGACGAAGGGTATGCCCGCTTCGATCAACCGGCGGCCGAGCACGAAAGATTGACCGACCGTATTGCGGCCGTACTTGTCGCGTTGATCTTGCGGTTCTTTCGACATGTCAAACGCCAGTCGCACGCGCTGGCCGCTGATGAGCGAGAACGCGGTCTTGTAATAATCGGTGTAAGAGTCGACGATCTTTGTCTGTTCGACAACGGCGATCTGCTCTTCGAACTGCGTCAGCAACTGATTGCGGCGATCGAGCCGATTGAGCGTCATATCGTGGCTGAGTTCGAGTTCTTCGACGCGAAACTCGTCGCTGTTGGGATCCTGCAGCATGATGAACGGATCGTGCGAACGGCCGAGAAAGCCGGCATTTTGCCCGGGACTCGGCGCGGGGCCGTTCCGCAGGCGAAACGGAAATGACACGAACGGGGGCATCCCTTCGGGGGGCTTGATGAACTTCGAGACGACCGAACCGAAATGCGGAAAATCTTCGGGATTGGCGAACGTACGGCTCGAAATTGCAAGAGATTCGCCGACTTCACGACCGGCGAGCGCCGCATAAATCGCGGGGTTGTGACACAACATGCGATGATGCACCGAACGAAGCACGCAGAACTTGTCCATGTGTTGCGACAGATGTGGCAGATGCTCGCTGACCGGCATACCGGCGACGCGGCTCGATATCGGTGAGAACTCGCCGCGAATCGTCGAATCGGCCTCGGGCTTCATATCAACCGTATCGATCTGGCTGATGCCGCCGGCCTGAAAAAGCATCAGACATTGCTTGATGCGCGGCACCCCCTTCGCCGCGATCGACTGACCGGCGATAACGTTGATCAGAGCCGGTGAAAGCAGAGAAACGCCACCGAGGTGAAACAGTTAGCGGCGGTTGAGCCTGGCCCGTAAACTCTGCTGAAAGTCGGCACAGCCGTTCGTGCTGGAGGTCGATCTTCGGCTCATTGTTCACAACTCCAGTCGCAGGCTATGGTACGGAGGCCGCGAAGGATCACCCCCGCCAACATTTCAATGGATATCGATATCTTACCACGGTCGACGATAGTGTCCAGTAGAATCGCAGGGAGAGCTTTGCCCCTCACCTGCTGAAGGCCGAAACTTTGGTCGTGACAAGTGACTCGTAGCGGGTTTGATCTATCTTAAACCCCGCAAGGGGTGACAGTCAATAGCTTGGGGCGGAAGCCCCAAGTGGGTTTGGGTTACGTGCCGCGAAGCCCCGGTAGGGGCGACAGACGAGTTGTTCGCCGAGAACTCTGTCGCCGCTGTCGGGGCTCAGACGTGGCGAACGGATTGAACCTATGGCTTCCGCCCTCAGGCTATTGACGGACGCCTCTCCGAGGCTGAAGAAATGACGAAATCATCGCGTCACGCAGTTACCGTTCGCGCCACAGCGAATCGAGGGGGATGCCCAATTCGACCTGCGTTGCTGATATCGCGGCGAGAAATCGCTTGGCGTCTTCGGGATATCCCGCCGTCGCTTTGACGTCGGGACGATGATGTTGCCAATACCGGTTGAAGAGAATCATCGAGAGTTCGCGCAGATATTTGCTGAACATCGATGCCAGCGCGACGGGAAGATGCCGTTCGGCCTGGCGTTCGAAACGAATTTCGTGCGGGCCGATACGGTATCGGCTTGAGGCTGCTCCTTCGTCTTCGATGTGGAACAATTCGCCGTCGAATGCTTCCGAAAGGACCGCTACGTAACGGTTGCGCCCGCCATGTTTGTCAGCGACGATGAGCGTCGGTTCGGTGGAGGCGGGCGACCAGACGCTGCGGAGCAGTTCGAGACTCGTCTGTGTTAACGCCAGCCCTTTGTTGTCGAGTCGGCGGACGAGTTCGTTCCAGCGGGCGGTCAACATCAGATCGCTTTTGACGGTGACAAGTCGATGTTCCGATTCCTCTTGCTGATCGCGCCATCGGGCGACGGTCGAGAGTGTTTCGTCGGCGTCGTGTTCGTGTGGAAGATCGAGATCGGCTTCGGCGAACCACTCTTCGACATGCGTTACGCAGCGTGTGCGATCGGTGAGCGCGTCGAGCAAGCGGTTCCACGACGAAATGTTTTCACCGAGTAGTTGCAGCGCACACCACACGCCTCGTTCAAGAGAAGCGATCCCTTTCGCCGTCGAAAAAATCTTCTTCGAATCGGCGAGTTGAATCTGCTCCGTATTGGTCACCGATGTCTGCGTGACGACGGGCGAAAACGTCGTCCAGAAGTCGGCAGCCGTCGGATCACCCGGCACCCGCCAGACGGTGAGCGAAACAACGAGCGGCCCCAGATTGGGACCGTAGCCTGCTTCATCCATGCCGATGACGATGCCCATATATTGAAGCCCGAATGTCGAATGGTGTCGGAGACGCGAAGGGAAAGGCACCCTCATCCGGCCTGCGGCCACCTTCTCCCGAGGGGAGAAGGTGGAGACGACGACATCATGACTGATGGTACAATCGTATGCAACGCTGTCGCATCGGAACTGCGCGTGAGAATTGCGGGCTAGTGCTCCGCGGTACGTCGCGGCTAAACGGGGACCGGCGTTGGTGACTCGTTTGTTATTCGAACTGCAAAAACCCGTAATCCATAGTCGCGTGTTGTTGCTCGGCCTTCTTGATGGCGGGCCAGTATTCCAGGCCGTAGGTCGGCAACGTGCGGACGACGCGGAGGTTCCAGACCTGACCGGGTTGCGGCGGGATCGGGGTGATTTCCATCCAGGGGATCGCACATTCGATCCGCCAGCGGGTCGCGTCGCGCTCGGCGGCGACAAACCAGGTCGGGTTCCAGGTGCGATCGCCGGCACAGGCGTCGCCTGTCCAGCCGCGCTGGTCGACATGCAATTCGTACGCCGTAAAATAATCGCGGTCGATATCGAGTGAGAACGACAAGCGATCGTACTCATGCAGATCGGTGTCGGGCAAACGTCCGGGATACGACGGCGGATCGTCCGGCAGCGCGGCATGAATCGGCACGCTCGCTGCGAGATAAAGAAACTCGCGATCGTAACTGACGAGTACGAGAGTATCGTCGTCGGGGCTCTTGTCACCCGAATTCGCGAAAGACGTCGTGCTGTTGCCGCCGGGAGTCAAAATGATTTCTTGCGCATCCTCCCAGCAGGCGTCGGATAACAAGGCATCGAGCACCGGCTTTCCTGCGACCTGAGTACACAGATAAACCGGCTTCGGTGGTAAACTCGACGGCTGCATCATCCAGAGTTCTCCCTCCGCTGCGAGTCCCCTTAGATCGAGATCGATCGCGGTCTCGATGCGATTTCCCGGATCGAGTTTCGACAGATGCCTTTGACGGCGATAGAGAGTGTCGGCCATGCCGGGCTGTCCTCGTTCGCGAATGAGAGCCGCGAGAGGAAACTGGATCTCCGCCGATTGATAGAGCTGAGAATGCGTCGCGTTCAGGACTTGAGCCAGTTTGAGGGCCTGAGTTTGCCAGTTCTGCACGGCGGCCGAGCGCCATTCGTCGCGTTGGCCGACTTTCAGGCTGCCGATGCGCTCATCGATCGATTCTCCCACCACACGCGACGCATCGGTCAACTTGTCGAATGCTTCGGGAGAAATGACCTCGTCTCGTTCGCTCGGTTTGACTTTCGCGACCTCCACCGCTGCGGAGAGTTGTTCGATCATCTGGGACGATTCGACGGTATAGTTCGTCTGCGTGACCTCCGTTTTTCGACTGCGCTGCCAGGCAGTCTCGGTACTCGACCAGAACATCAACAGCCATTTCATCGCTTCCGCCGATAACGGATGATCGGGAAACCGCTGCACGAGTTCCACATAGGTCGATTCGACCAAGTCCCACTGATGGCGACGGCCATATTCGCTTGCGAGTTGCGACATCTGGGCCGCCGCGGCATCGCGCGACCAGGGAGCCGTCATCGTGCGGATGTGTGCCAACGCTTGTGCCGCCTGACGCGGATCGTCGAACAGCCGCTTCGAAATCGCTCGAAAATTGCGCTGCTGTTTGGCTTGTTGCAGGTTCTTCTGGAGATCGGTTTCGTCGGGATTGATCAACTTACGGCGGGCTTCGGTTCCCGGTGCCAGACCGAGTCCCGCGAAAAATCGCCCTCCGGTCGCCTGGGCCGATTGTGCGGATGGCCCGCGATAGATCACGCGATACACTTCGGCTTCGGGCTGAGACGTAAAGGGGTCGGTCTTCGGCATTAACAAACTCCGCGACGGATCGGTCGCCAGCTCGACCGACATCCCCCACCGCGACAGGTAATCTCCTGAATCGATCCGGTCGTGACCGACATTCGGCGCGAGTTCACGCTGATAGACGTAATCGACGCTCCACGGCATTAATCCGGCAAACTCCGCCTGTTCGATGAGGTACGTCGGATCGGCTGCGTGCGGCACGGCTCGCAACAGCGACTGATGCAAGACGCGCGTTCCCGCCGAGTTATCGGTCGGCTGAGCGATCACAACGATATTCGGCCGCCAGGTGCGAATCAAAGCGACCATATTCTGCATCAGAACCTGGTCGAGTTTTCCTTCGGTGTGTACGTTCCACATTTCAGTCAGGCGCGGGCGAACCCGTTCGAGATCGGGAGCGTCGACGGGAAACTGCCATCCGAGTTCGGTGGCGTTTCCCCCGGCCAGAGTCACCGCCTGATGCAATCTCACTTCGAGTGTGTCGCCGGCAAGCGCCTGCGGATCGAGATCGCGGCGAATCGGCAAGACACAGACACTCCGATATCCAAGTTCGCCCGATAATTTAGCAATCAGCGACATCGAGAGTTCGTCGGGACGGCCGCCGAATTGCAGAATCGCCGCACGACGCTGATCGCCGCGCACGGCGGTCCAGTTTTGGCCGCCGTCGACGGTCTGCAGAATGGTTCCCATCGGACCACAAGCAAAACCGGTGTCGGCATCGGCAAATGACATCGCTTCGATCGGTAACGTTTGACCGGTGAACTGGCGAGACCACGACGCACCAGAATCCCCCGAATGCCAGATCACGCTCCCCGGCGAACCGGCGATCCAGACACGAGCATCGCGGCAGGCAACCGCGCGAAAATTCATCGTCTGGGCGACTTCGTCGGGAAGTGCCCCGGGAGACTCTTTCCAGACTACGCCGCCGTCGTTTGTATAAAGCACTAGACCGCCGTCACCAGCCATCCAGCCGGTATCGTTCGGAAGGAGTTTCGCGGCGCGAATCCCTTTGAGGCCGAAACGACCGATCTGAGGTTGCATCAATCGTCCATCTCCGACGAGAGCGACCTGACCGCGAGCACCGGCGACGACGCCGACATCGGGATTGAGAAAGTCGGCCGTCTGCCACCCCACACTCGCCGGTCCGGGGGCATCCTGCCAGCTCATCCCTCCGTCGCGGGTGAACAACACGCCTGTCGGATGTTCGGGGGTTGCCTGCCCAACGACCACGCCGATCTCAAGGGTAAAAAATCGGAGAGACGATATCGGTGGTAACGGCCCGCGCGAGAGATTGGTCCACGTTTGACCTCCATCTTGCGTCACATAGATCACGCCGCGGCTCAGTTGCGTCTGCGGTTGAATTTCTCCTCCCGCGACCCAGCCGACGCGATCGGTCAGAAACTGCACACTCCGTAACGACGCGGTCGTCGGGCACGGAATTATCGCCCACGTTACCCCGCCATCGATCGACGACCAGATTGTCCCATGATCGCCGACGGCGTACACGCGATTGGCACCGACACATTGAATGTCGTGAAAACAAACATCGTCCTGCCACGAGGTGATGAGAGAAGACTTATCCGGAACCGCGGAAATGCTGGTCCGCAGAGACGAAGAATCCTGAGCCGAAAGAAAACGAGCAGCGCACAGAATCAGACCAAGTGACCAATAACAACGAAGACGTGCGAGCATCAAACTCCCTTTCGATGCCGATGTCGTGCAGAAGACAAGACGTGAACGAACGATTTCCCAGAAGCGAATCAGAGGAAGCGAACTGTACCAAAATCACGATTTCGCCGGGAGACGAGTTCTGGGGTAATGGACAATTGATAATGGATAATTGACAACGAAGAAAAAATCTCTCTCCCCATTGCCAGTTTTCCACTATCCATTGTCCATTATTAATTATCCATTACCTTGCCCATTTCCACCCCGTCACCCCCTGCATATTGCGGATCGCTTCTTTCGGCCAGCCGCCGCGATAGAGTTCCATTGTGGTGCGGTGGATCATGCGGAACGTATCGGCGAACGATTCGTTGTCGATGCCGGCGACGTGGCCGCTTAACAGCACATTGTCCATCTCGATCAGCGGGCTGCTGAGCGGCAGCGGTTCTTCTTCGAACACATCGAGACCGGCACCGCGCAGCTTGCCGCTCTTGAGTGCCGCGATTAACGCCTGCTCATCGATGATCGGCCCGCGTGCCGTGTTGATGACGACGGCACCATCCTTCATCTTCGCAATCGTTTTTTCGTTGATGAGATGATGATTCTCGGGGGACATGAAGCAATGCAGAGACACATAATCGGATTGCGCGAGCAGTTCATCGAGGCTCACATATTTGATGTCCCATTTTTTTGCGAATTCTTCGTTGGGAAAGGGGTCGTGTACAAGCACGTTCATTCCCAACCCGATCGCCCGCGTCGCCGTCGCCTGGCCGATCCAGCCGAGACCGATCAGGCCGAGCGTGCTGCCGGAGATACGGGGGGTGTGAAGACGGAGCCATTCTCCCCGGCGGACCTGCTGATCGCGCGATGGAAACAGTCGACCGACCCCCATCAGCATGGCGATCGTATGCTCGGCGACGGCATGATGCAGCACGCCGGGCGTCGTCGTCACAACCACGCCGCATTCATCGCATGCCTTCAGATCGACGGCATCGTAGCCGACGCCGAAACGGGCGATGACGCGTAGTTTCGGCAGACGTACGAGTACATCTTTTGTCCACGGTTCGGAACCGGCGATCACCACTTCGGCGTCTTTCAGTGTTTCCATGATGGTCGGGGTGAATTCAAATTGACGCTGGCGCGGTATCACCTCGACGTCGAAGCCTTCGGCGTTGAACAATTCGAAATGCGGACCTGTTTCGGCTCCCAGAGACGTACAGACGACTTTGTGCATGGTGTGACCTTGTGGAGGGAATGTGAACTCATATCGGTGGTCATTGAAACGACTTCAACTTCCTGAGTTTAAGGTCTAATCGGCCTTGCTGGCAACTCGACAGGACGATCGACTAAGATGAGCGGCGTCGAAATCGAATGTAAGACGCTGGAATAATGAAGGACAATTCGACCTGTAAACGGAAATGAACACCGTTTCTGACTCAGCCTTCATCCCTTATCCTTTGACTTTAGGAACCTCGATCATGCACGCTTGGCACGATGTAACGCCGGGTGAAGATCTTCCGTTGGAATTTACGTCGATCATCGAGATTCCCACCGGATCAAGCGTCAAATATGAACTCGATAAGGCGACCGGCCTGCTGAAGCTCGACCGCATTCTGTACTCGGCGGTCTTCTACCCGGCGAATTACGGATTCATTCCGCAGACGTTTGCCGAGGATGACGATCCGCTCGATGTGCTCGTTCTTTGTCAGGAACCGGTCGCTCCGTTAACGCTGGTCAAGTCGCGAGCGATCGGCCTGATGACGATGATCGACGGCGGCAAGAAGGATCACAAAATTCTGGCGGTCGCCGTTAACGATCCCGAATACGCCAGCTTTCACGAAGCAGACGAACTCCCTGTCCATCGTCTGGCAATGCTTCGACGATTTTTTCAAGATTACAAGCAGCTTGAAGGAAAAAGCGTCGAGGTCGACCAGTTTCTACCGGCGAGTGCAGCGATTCCCGTTATTGAAGATGCGCTGCAGCGCTACAGTGCCGCACGTCGCCGGGGCTTCTTGCCGAAATGATCGCCGCGAAATAATTGCCGCCTGATGTGGTGTGCATCACAGCGAACTCCTCGCATGCGCACTCGCCCCGATTTTTCAGAATCGCCGGAATTATTTTGACCGGCGACATAAAATTTGATATACTTAGACTGCACATCTAGGGCATGTTTTTATCATTTCAGATTCTGTTGAGTTAACGCCTTTAACAATTTGGTACAGAGAAAAACTTCTCTGCGAATAGTCTCTGTTGAATTCTCAGGTGCGGTCCCGAGAGGGGTTCGTTATTTGATTCCATTTGTTTCTGCATTTCTCGTCCATCCCTGACGTATGGTCTGAGTATTTCACGACGGGACCATTTACCACATCGATGGAATTCGCGCGTGACTGGAGACGCGACAATAACCGGAAGGGAGCACGATTATGAAATATCCCGTCAGCCACGATCAATTGGCGAGTCTGAATTTGCGGAGTTGCCACGAGATGGAGTATCTCCTGCTGGGAGATTTACGCGATCTGCTCGAAGATGTCCCTAACGAAATGACCCGCCGCTGGATGTTGGTGGTCCTCGATGCCTTGCTGGAAACATTGCCTCGCAATATTCAGCTTAAAGAGGAAGACGGCTATCTTTCTGAAGTGATCGAAGCCTTTCCCAACTGGAGCGATCAGGTCGATGCCCTCCGCCGCGAACACGATATCTTGTTCGGAAAATTGCGTCGGCTTCGCGAACGAATCGTCCATCGTGCACACTTTACCGACATTGCCGATGCGACCCGTAACGATCTCAAGGAGTGGATTCAGACGCTGGTGGCACACCACCGGCACGAAACGCGTCTCCTGCAAACCGCATTGAATCTCGAAGTCGGTATCGGGGACTGATGAAAAGGATGAGTAGGATAGACGTGGTGCGCTTGGTAGCGTAAAGCGTATTGTCTCACCTTGCGCTCTCGCCCCGAGGGAATTCATTCGATATGATGGCGCTGGGGTCATGTGATCCCCGTTCATCGTTTTCTCTCGACCTTCCGCCCATGATCATCGTCACGGCAGATACAGAAACATGGCGACTCTTGAACCGTTTCTAAAGCTGCCGGAAAACCGGCTGGCATTCGACGCCGTTCATAAACTGTTGGCGGGGGAGCGGATTTCCGGTTCTCAGAAAACGCCCCCTCCCCTGATTTACGTGCATGGCCCCTCCGGTGTCGGCAAATCGCTGATGTTGCGGCATCTGCTTAAGGAGTGGCGCAAAACACATCGGGGACACACGGTCGATCTGCTCACCGCGAGCGATTTCGTCGCACGATTCGCCGAGGCGTGCGACAACAAACAGGCCGATACCTTCGAACAATCGTTTCTTCAAAGCGAAACCTGGGTCTGTGAAGATTTACAGGCGATCGAATCACGTCGACCAGCTCAACGTATGTTGACGCTGTTACTCGACGAATTCTCCCGCCGCGGCACAAACGTTGTTTTGACGGCGGACCGCTCCCCCGGTCAGTTTTCGTCGCTCGAGTCGAGGTTGCTCAATCGCATCCGGGGTGGACTCGTCGTCCCGATAAGACTTCCAGGGAAATCGAGCCGAATACAACTGCTCCAGGCTTTCGCGCAATCGCGCTCGTTGCCGTTGACGGAGGACTCGCTCGCAACGCTCGCGACGGCACTCCCTGTTTCTCCCTGCGAACTCAAGTCGGTCGTCAATCAGTTGGAACATCACGTGCGGACTCGCAAAGTGACGCTCGATAAGGGCTTTTTGAAACGGTTTCTCAAAGAAGAAACCGCCGGCGTAAAAGTCTCGCCGAAGCAAATCGTCAACGTTGCCGCGGCTCATTTCGGTGTGAGCCCGGCTCAAATCCTCTCGACGTCACGACGTCAGTCGGTCGTTGAAGCGCGGCGGTGTGTGATGGCGCTCTCGGCGGAACTCTCGGGGTTATCTCACACGGCGATTGCAAAATTTTTCGGACGCAACAATCACAGCTGCGTTTCACAGGCGTGCAAAGAAATCAAACACCGTTTAACCGAAGAGGTCGCCTGGCGGCAACACTGGTCTGCCCTGCACCGCCTGTTGAGGATATCGGATCAGCGGGCGACGGATTGAAGAAAGAGTGGGGGAGGGGGAGAGCGGGAGTGTGGAAGATAAGATTTTCTACACACAGTTGATCGGCTTCATCTCCCTCTCCCCCACTCTATTTGAAACTATCACCGTAACAATTCAACACACTGCAACACGAGACCACCCCATGCCCCTACGACCACTTGGCCAGTCCGGCATCTGCGTTACTCCCATAGCGATGGGATGTTGGCCGATTACCGGTATCACGAGTGTTGATGTGACTCGCGCACAAGGTCTGGCGACGCTGTCTGCCGCGTTCGAATCGGGAATCAACTTTTTCGACACCGCCTACTGTTACGGTTACGAGGGGGAGAGCGAAAAGATGATCGCCGAAGCGTTGGGAGATCATCGCGAGCAACTCGTGATCGCCAGCAAGGGGGGGATCCATTGGGTCGACAAACAGCAGGCCCGCGACGGATCCCCCGCCACGATTATCCGCGAGTGCGAAGAAAGTCTCCGCCGCCTGCAAACCGATTACATCGATCTGCACTATCTGCATGCCCCCGATCCCAACGTGTCGGTCGCCGTATCAGCCGAAGCGTTTCGCGATCTGATCGATACAAAGAAGATTCGCGCCGCAGGAATCTCCAATTGCAGCGCCGCGCAGCTGAAAGAGTTCGCATCGGTCTGCCCGCTCACCGCGTATCAACCGCATTACAACATGCTGCAGCGCGAAATCGAAGCCGAGCAACTTCCCTGGTGCCGCGAACATAACGTCGCCGTCGTCATTTATTGGCCCCTGATGAAAGGCCTGCTCGCCGGCAAGATGACGCGAGACTATCAATTCGATGAGCGTGACGGCAGACGGAAATATCCGATGTTTCAAGGGGACGAATGGGAGAAAAATCACGACTTCATCGATACGTTGCGAACGATAGCCGACGAGATCGGCACGACCGTCGCGCAGCTTGTCATCAACTGGACGATCGAGCAGACCGGTATTACAGCGGCGCTCTGTGGTGCAAAACGCCCCGAGCAGATTCGCGACAACGCCGCTGCGATGACGTGGTCGCTGACCGCCGAACAGCTGGCACGCATCAATCGGGCCATTGCCGAACGGGGACCAGCCATTTCCCGCGGCGCGGTGTGAAGAGGATTGGCCGCAATAATCGCAAAGGTCGCAAACAAGCAGAAAACAATACTGACGATCATCGTCCTGAATTTCTTTGTCTCCATGTCTGTTTTTTCGAGGCCATTGATGACGGAATCCAACATCCTGATGGCGATTCGTCAATTGCTCGGCGACGCCGACTTCGCGTTTCGCGAATTGCATCATGAACCGACCCGCACGTCGGAAGACTCGGCCCGTGTACGGGGCGAACCACTCCATATTGGCGGCAAAGCCCTTGTGATGAAGGGTGATGACCGTTACGCCTTGTTTGTGCTCCCCGCCGATCACAAGTCGAATTCGTCGGCGATCCGCCGCGAACTCGGGTTTCGTAAAATGCGATTCGCTACGCCGGATGAACTCAAAGAACTGACCGGACTGGTCCCCGGTTCGGTACCGCCGTTCGGACGCCCAATTCTCCCGTTCGATCTCTATCTCGACGAGGCGCTCACACAGAACGACCGCATTGCCTTCAACGCCGGTTCGCTGACCGATTCGATTATTCTCGCGATGTCCGACTACCTTCAGATCGCCCGACCGGCGAAGATTTTTTCGTTTTCCGAATTATCGAATGATTGAACCAGAGTCGGCTCGGTTCGAACTTGGTTGCCACGCCCCATTCTGATATCTTTCGCGCCGGAAGAGATAACGAATGCCATAATCGCTTCATTAAAGGCCGTGCAACATGTCTCGAGGATTTCTGGGGTATCAAACATCACTGATGCTCGACGTGGTCGTGTGCGCGCTGGTTCTCGTCGTCCCGCTGGTGATTCTCAGTCTGTACCTGGTGAAGGTTCGGCACAACTACTTGTGGCATCGCAATCTGCAGATTCTGTTGGGAGTCACTCTGCTGGTCGCCGTCGGGGCGTTCGAGATCGACATGCAACTGGTGCATGGCGGTTGGGAAAACATCGTCAGCCGACGCGAACCGAGCCGATCACCGGAAGAGATGCAGACCATTCGGTATTTCCTGTGGTTTCATCTCTGCTTTGCCGTGACGACGCCCGTGCTGTGGATCATCACTATGCAAAAGGCGTTGAAACACTTTCCGAACCCGCCGACCCCTTCGGCTCATAGCCATTCTCACAAACGCCTCGGCTGGTTATCGACGATCGATCTGGTGATGACGTCACTGACCGGCTTGTGGTGGTACTACGTGGCGTTCATTCGCTGAGTGGCGTTCGTTCGCGAAAGCAATCGAACGGTTTCAAATTCGCGATCCTGAAGCGTTGGACGATTCGGGTATCGTTCGTGAATCGTGAAACGCTTCGACCGGAAGATGCGGGCCTTGCCCCATCGGTTGCATCGTGGGGGGATCAACCCGATACGTGTGACCGTTGAACTCCATCCACTTGCGCTCCCAATGTTCGAGACGGGCGTTGACGATCGAGTTGGTCTGCTCCAGTCCGCCGGCGATCAGCGTGACAACGCCCAGAAACAATAACATCTGCCCGGCAGTCGTAATAAGCCAGCCTGTGGGAGCAAGATGTGAATATTGGGCCGCCCCGAAATATCCCCAGAGTACACAACCGGCCCCGAGCGTCAGCACACCCACTCCGAGATAGGCCAGAATTTGTCCCAGGATCGATTGTGTGCTCTGAGATGTTTTTTCATCGTTGGCGCGAATCATCGATTGCACGTCGAAATGCACTCCCGCAAGGTGAGAATGCGGTGCATGAACCTGCCGGGCAACATTCGATTCGCTCCGAGGGAGGTCGAAATTCGATCGCGGTTTCGCCATAGGTTCTCGCTCGCGCACTTCGTCAATCGGCGTGCTGAACGCCTGGTCGAGCAGCGATTGATCGCCCGGGTTCGGATGCGCGACATCGAACCTGAATTTCGATTTGGTCGTCGCGGTCGCACTTTCCTTCGCCGTATTTTCCACCACCGGCGGTTCGTCATTCACCGATTCATCATCCGTGAGATGATTCTGCCGGGGATTATCGATCTGCGTTTTCGATTCAACCGTCGAGCTCAATTCGGGTCGCGACAACGTGTCGGCGGTCGGCTTGTCTTTGGGGACCGGTTCGGACACAACCGGTTCGTTCTCCCTGTTACGATATCGCTCGGCGAACTTGGGACGAGGTACGGAACTGCTCTCCGCAACTGTTTTCGTCCCTTCGTCGTTCGAGGCTGTTTTGCTGTCGTCTTTTTTCGGCTTCTCTTCGCGCGGCGGGGGGGGAGGTAGTTCGTTGTGCGGCTGGGGCGGTCGTCCGGTTTTGGACGACTCTGTGATCACTCGGGTAATGACGTCGGGTTGGGACGGATCGGGAAGCAGTGTCGACCGAGGTTGTTCGCGTTTCGTCGTTGACGTTTCGCTTGCAGAGGTCGACGACTGAGAGATGTCGGAGGTCGAACTCTTTTCTGACGAACGTGACGATGGTTTCTCCTGCGGATCGAGCAGGTTTTCCCGCGTCCAGCGTTCGAGCAACAGACGGGCATCGGTAACAGAATTCGAAATCTGTGCCGAGATCCCGGCAGAAGAGCCTTGAATCGTTTTTAGCAGCGGGTCGGTCTTCGATCCCTCAGAGACGGCGAGTTGATCTGCAGGAGACGAGTGCGGACGGGGAGGCGATATGCCGTCGTTGATTTGGCCGGCATCGATGCGCGACAACGCGTCGTTACGGGTGTTGGTCAAAGCCAGTTCGCGTCCACAGGTTGCACACCGGGCGCGATTCGTCTCTGGTGAGACTTCCACAGCAACATCAGTTTTGCATCCTGCACACCACATGGCCCACTCACATCATTGTGAACATCGGCGTCGTCAATCCGACAACAAAACGCGGCCTAACCAGCCGCCTGTAATTCAACAAAACGGATTTTTCCGTGCCTGTTTCCCGTCAACAACTTACGGAGAAATACACGAAAGTGCTTCGGCCAATCCGACTTTCGGGGAGATGTACCGCAAACAAAGGGATGAGGCAAGACCGAAATCGGAGGCTGGAACGCAGTCAGCCCCTCTTTTGCAAATTACAATACAATTTACATAAACACGCACTTATTTATCTATGATCTCCCAAAGTGCTCTACCCGCTATCAACGACACAAATATGTTGTAACTAACGACTATAAATAGGGTAATGTCTTATGGACTCGATAGGGACGATGGTCGATGTACGATTTCACCACATCGGCAGCAAAAACTTGAATAATTATTTGTTCGTGTGCGAACTTTTTTTCAAACGGCGCGTCTCAATAGTACGTATACAACACTGAAAGAGGACAATTCCCGGTTCAAGACAACACATACAAGCCGGGAACCCCCTTTCCACCTCCAGGACGAGGCGAAAACTGAGTTTTCTATTCGCCCACGAGTGTCGACGGGCCAGACATGCAGGTCGGAAAAATACGAGAAAAGGATGAACTGATCGCTCCAAAATTTCGTTTTCATAGAAACAGAACAGATTGGTGCGACATTTGCTCTTTTCGATGATGAGCCCAGGCGGTTTGAATTAAGGAGGGAACCACCATGATTGCAACTCGATATAACAACCCTGCCATTAAACAACTGGCCGACCAACAGGTCCGCTACGCTCCCACCGATGTCCGCCTTCAACAAGTCGACCGGGCCGAACGACTTCTCGCGGAAATCGATCCCGAACAGGAATACCGCTATCCCGATCTCTGCGAACGGATCATCACCTATCGCGGCGAGATGTACCCCGACCTGGTACTGAATGGTGAAGAAGCCTGCCACGACTTGCGCTGCTTCATCGAAGATCTTTCGGACAGCGTCAACATGCGCGTGGAGAATTCGCACGAACAGGTGCTGACCGTTGAAGACGTCAGCAAACGTTTTAACGTCTCGACGAAAACGGTCGATCGCTGGAGAAACAAAGGGCTCGTCAGTCGACGGTTTGTCTTCGGCAACCGTAAACGGATCGGCTTCTTGCGGTCTTCGGTCGACCGCTTCGTGAAGTCGCATACCGATGAGGTCGAACGAGGCCGAAAGTTTTCTCAACTGACCGACGACGAACGCGAACGGATTATCGCGTCCGCACGCCGGTTGGCTCAGTATGGTGAATCTCCGGCCGATGTCAGCCGTACGCTGGCGCAGCAGTTCGGACGATCACCTGAAACGATTCGTTATACGCTCAAGAATTTCGATCAGGATCATCCGGAGATCGCGGTCTTCCCGAATGCATCATCACCGCTGAGAGAGACTCAGAAGAAAGATCTGTTCCGTGCGTTTCGGCGCGGAGTATCGGTGAAGCGACTGGCTCAGCAATACGGTCGAACACGAGCGAGCGTCTATCGCATCGTGACCGAATTGCGAGCGCAGCGCATCATGGATCAGCAGATCGACTACATGGACAACGAGGTTTTCCAGCACCCCAAGGGGGACGACCTGATTCTGGGACCGGCGCCCGAAGGGGATCGAAAGTCGGCCAAGACGAAAGCTCCTCCGGGGCTGCCTCCGTACCTGGCCAGCTTGTATGCCATCCCGCTGCTGACGCGCGAGGAAGAAGCCTACTACTTCCGCAAAATGAACTATCTGAAGTACAAAGCGTCGGAATTGCGAAAGACGCTCGATCCTCTCCGTCCCAAGTCGACGATTCTCGATCAGATCGAATCGCTGGTCAACCAGAGTCTGCAGGTCAAGAATTTTCTGATCCGCAGCAACCTGCGACTGGTGGTCTCGATCGCCAAGAAGCACGTCAACGCCAACGCGAATTTCTTCGAAATGGTGAGCGATGGCAATATGTCGCTGATTCGCGCTATCGAGAAATTCGATTTCAGCAGAGGGTTCAAGTTCTCGACGTATGCGAGTTGGGCGATCATGAAGAACTTCGCCCGCTCGATCCCGGCGGAACATACGATTCTCGATCGTTACCGCACGGGGAACGAAGATGTCTTCCAGCAGTCTCGCGATAATCGGGGAAATCAGTTTCAGGAAGAGATGGTCAACAAGAAGCAGCACCAGCTCATCATGAACATCCTCGATCAACTCGATACGCGGGAAAAAGAAATCATCATGTACCGCTACGGGCTGAATCAGAACGGCGAGGCGCATACGCTCGAACAGGTCGGCCATCGACTCGGTGTGACCAAAGAACGCATCCGCCAGCTGGAATCGCGGGCTCTCAAAAAGCTCCGCAAAATCGCCCTTGACGAACACCTGGATATCCCAGGTTTGTAAGAGCGATTCGGAAAATAAATCGGTACGCAACCTTGTGACGGAGCACACGAAGCGAGGCCTGCCTGGTCAATGATGTGATTGGGCAGGTCTTCGTTTTTTAGTCTCGATCGAGGCTCATTCAAAGCTTTTCGGACCTCACCCCGAAACCAGCCACGGCAGCGGCGCTCCCGCCTCCGGCAGCCGTACCACTTCCACGCGCGTTACCTCGGGATGCTTTGACACCTCGGCAAGGGCTTCCGCCGATGGGTCGTTGTCGAGATTCAGCACGGCGACGGCGTCTCCTCCCATCACGTTTTTCTCGCGGCCGAGCGCCATGTGGGCAATGTTCACCTGATGTTTTCCAAAAATTGTGCCGATGAAACCGATCAACCCGGGCACGTCGCGGTGACGGTAAATCAACAGCAAACCGTCGAGATAGGCGTCGAGCTGAAATTCACCGAGGCGGACGAGTCGCAGGTATTCCTGTCCGAACGTCGTTCCCGCCGCCGAAAGTTCGCCGGAATTCGTCACAATCGTCGCCTGCACCAGCGTCGAGAAATGTCCGACTTCTGTCGACGACGATTCGGTAATCTCGATCCCCCGTTCGTGAGCCATCATCTCGGCGTTGACGATGTTGACTCCCTCATCGAACGCCGAGCACATCAACCCGGCAGCGAAACTCGCCGTGATGAGTTTCGTCTGCTTCGAAGCCGCTTCCCCTTTATATTGCAGATGAGCCGACTTCACACCCCCCGATTTGTTGAGCTGCGAGAGCAACAGGCCAAGCCGATAGCCGACGTCGAGGTACATGCGAATGCCTTCCATCTCCTTCGCGGTGATGGGGACCATGTTGACAGCGTGACGGACTTCATTTCGCAGCAGAAAACCGGTGAGAATCTCAGCCGCTTCGACGGCGACGAGTTCCTGCGCTTCGTCGGTCGAGGCCCCCAGGTGTGGCGTCGCCAGAACATGCGGATGCGTCACCAGTCGGCTCTCTCCCGGTGGCTCGTTGACATACACATCGAGCGCCGCCCCGGCGACGTGCCCCGATTCGAGTGCATCGGCAAGAGCCTCTTCGTCGACGATTCCACCGCGGGCACAATTGATGATGCGCACTCCCGGTTTCATCTTCGCGAGGCGTTCGGCGTTGATCAGTCCGCGTGTTTCATCCGAAAGCGGCGTATGGACAGTCAGAACATCGCACAAAGGAATCAAATCGTCGATGTCGCGATACAGTTCGATTCCCTGTTCAGCGGCACGCTCTGTCGAAAGAAACGGGTCGTAGCCGACGATTCGCATTTCCAGTCCGCGTGCTCGACGCGCCACCGCTTGACCGATGCGACCGAGGCCGACTACGGCGAGCGTCTTCCCCGCGAGTTGCGTTCCTGTGTATTTTTTGCGGTCCCATTTTCCCGCTTTCATGCTGGCCGCGGCGGGGCCGATATTCCGCGACAAAGCCATCAGCATGGCGATGGTATGCTCCGCCGTGCTGGTGGTATTGCCGGCGGGGGTGTTCATGACAACGATCCCCTCGCGGGTCGCGCTCGGCAAATCGATGTTGTCGACACCGACTCCGGCCCGTACGATCGCCTTCAGCCGTTTTTGTCCCTCAAGCAATGCGGGCGTTAATGTGGTCCCCGAGCGGATGATAATTGCATCAGCGGTCTGCATTGCCTCGCGGACCTGCTCGGGGGACAATCCCGAGCGCACGTCGACTTCGATTTCGGGAGACTTCTGTAAAACCTCTAACCCGGCTTTGGAAAGATTATCGGTGATCAACACGCGATATTTGGACATGAGCGATTCGACTCCATTCCGTCGTATTCAATGTGAATTCGTATGATTCGGCCACCGTTAAGCGGCACAGCAGATAGCATAAGAGACCATCGGAAAAAACCAAGTCATTTTACCCGTCGTTCTGAGGATCGCCTCTTGATTTCTCGAAAGCGGGAAACTTGACAACCCATCAAAATCGACGAATATCAAGAACGAATATTTGAATCTAACCATTCTCCTCAAGGATTCCTGCTAAAATCGTGGTGGATTGCATCGATTCGAGTCCCCGTGCGATTCAGACGTCAACAATTCCACGAATGAAATTCACAAGAGAATTGCGAGTGTTGAAAGGTCCGTTTTTATGTCAACGTCCCTGAAAGAAATCGTTGAAACTCCTCCAAGCCGGAGTCGCAACATTTCTGATGAACACTCCCCCCGACGCCGCAGCGCTGTGGGAATCGCCTTGGCCCTGGCATTCGGCGGGATCTGCGCGATGGGATATTTTACCCCCAAGACACTTTTTTCTCTCGCGGGCATCAGTTTCGTTTTGCTGGCCATGCGACGGCTCTACCGGTGGAAAGTCCGTCGGCGATGGAAAACGCTGGTCGTTTTCAGCCTTATCCCCCTTGCCGTCGCCGCAGCCGGAGCGAGAACGTATGTTCGATACCATACGGCCGAGGCGATGACGATTCCCGTTCAAGAATTCTCGAACGTTGAGTACCCGGAAGATCCCTCGGGACGGAGTGTTCATCTGGGAAAGTATCAGGGACGCCGGTTAACGTTGACTCACAAAACCGGCACGCTGTTCGATTTTGATTTTGTACCGCTTGACCCACATGTGGCCCGAGTCGTGTTTCACGACGTCGATGTCAGCCTGATGACTCCGAACGTGCCCGAATGGACCAAGAGCGATCCTGGCCTGACACGCATCGCCTTAACCGACCGTCAGTGGAATCGTCATCAGGTGCGATTCGATCCCGCCGCATCGAACATCGAAATCTCTGGCGGCGACGGCTTCGAGAAAGAGAATCTCTACAGCGTCGAACTGGCAAAGAATTGTCTCAATGCCGGTTTATGGGAAGTTTTGCTGTTCGTGAAAGAAGGTGACGGCAAGGCGATGTATTACCAGGGGTGGTTTACGTTCCCACTCGGACATTACAAAACGGTCTTCGAGCAGAACACAGGATTGTCGTATCGCGAGCACTGGTACTACCTCGAACACTGGTTCGATCCCGCAGGAACGAAAATGCCCCTCGAAAACTTCGCCATGTCATTTCGGAACGAGACGCCCCCGTCACGTTCGATCGCGAAGAAGAAGTCATGGCCTACGGCGAACAGACGCGCAAACGACGAACGGCAATGGCAAAAAATGTTGTCCGTTGGGACGATTTCTACACCACTGACAACATTCAATTCGCATCGTTTATTCCTCCCGGACGATACAGTGTGCAACACCCCTGGAATAACCGATACCGCGAGATCGACCAGTTCGACAAAGCGATTTTACGCGAAGTCGAAACTCCTGCCTCCACGCAAACTTTGCATGAACTCGAATTGATCTTTCACAGCAGCAGACATCCAGGACTGCGCCGATTTCTCGTCAGTGGATTTGACCTGAAGGAAATTCCGCAACTCCCTGTGAGCGACTATCCACAAGGGTTGTACATGCCGATGGGCATTGGAGTTCCCCCGTTTTATCAGTCGTACGTCGATCTGCAAAAAATGCCACCGCACACGAGTCCTTACTTCAGCCTGTTACTCGATGAACAGGATGGCTGGGTCGACCATCACCAGTTCGCCATCGACGGCCCGGTGATGCATCGCGACGAAGTCAATCCCGATCTATTGCATCTGTACTTATTGTCGTACGAACGACATAGTCTGATTGCCCATTTCGTCATCAATACCGATACCAACGAATAACACGCCATTGTCACCCTCAGCACGTTGAGTAATACCAGCATGAGAAACGACCATTTTTTGTGGACTCGGATCATCGGACTATTTCTGGGTGCGATTGTCTGTGCGGCTCACTTGCCAGTTTCAGTCGCTGCGGCCGATGAGTCTGCTATTCGACTCAACCCTCAGAATACGAAAGTCCCATTTTGTTACCTCGTTGGTGGGAAGCGCTCATGGCCGATTCTTTCACGCGATCTCGCCGAAGGCGAACACATCACACTGACGGCGAAACGGGGTGATGCCATTCTCGGCACCGGTGATGCCGTCTCATTTGAAGGGCTTACCATCTCGGCTTCACCTGTTGGCCGTTTGCAAGTGGAAGAGGCATTCGACGAAGCCGCCGAGGCGTTTGAGTTAATCGTCGAACTTCGAACCACAGACGAACACACCGAGCAGACACTGTCGTTGCGGCCGGCCCCTCCCCCCCGGCCGATTTCGTATATCGCCGATCTGGTCGATGATTTCATTCATACATTTTATGACGCGAATGCGCACGCGTTCCGGACGATCGACAAGGCCGACTTCGATCAATACTTCCGCCGGTTGCAGGCGCATGGTACGCGGCGTCTGATCTGCTGGCATAGTCCGTTTCCTTATTTTACGCGCCCTGACGATCACGACCCCGCCGACTGGAAACGCTACGTCGGACAGTCGACAGCCATTCTCGAAAGCAGCGAACTCGATAAAGTCATGCGAGAGCAACCGAATCTCCCCTCGTGGATGTGGATTAATTTCCTGATGCACATTCGCCTCGATCCACACATCGGAGAGATGTTCGCCCAAAGCGCCGTCGAACACGAGATCGCTCTGACGGCGAGTTTTCGCCCGTTCGAAGCTGCACTCACCAAGTATTACGAAGTCCCTTCGTTCGACACCGACGGTCGATTTCTGTGGGGATTTCTGCCATTGGCCATGCCGATCGTTAATTACCAACCCGAAAATGTCTGCTTCGCGCATTACCGCGAAGTGCTGAAACAAATGGGAAAGGTAGAACTCGGTAAGCTCACAACCATCGAACTCACCGGCTTCACCGAGGGGAATAAACTGCTGAATGCCTACGGGCCGACGGGGGGCTTCGAAATCTACGGCTCTCCTTTCGCACCAATCGCCAACGATGCCTTCGTGTTGCAACGCACCGGCGATGACGAGACGTATGCCCTTCGCAAATACAGCGAAGTTCAACCGCAAGCCGAGTCGCATTGGCTGAAGCTCGACGGCTTTCAACTGGTACAAGAAGAGGGGAAGGATGCAAAACTTGTCGGCATCAACCTACCGCACGAATTGCGGTTTGTGATTCTCAAGCACAAACAGAATGTCGATATTCCCGTCGAACTTGACAAAGAAGAACCGCTGCGACTTCGTTCTGCCGCCGGAAATCTTCTGCACCGCGAAACGATCTATTGGATCTTCGACGAGAACACCCCCGAGGGATTGAACAGCCGGATCGTCGGCATCGAGGCCAAAGGGGAATATCGAACGGCCTTTCAGGCGAGCGTCAATTCGCTTCAGCACCTGTTCGACCAACCGCAGAGAATTCCGCTCACCTCCGATCGAGGCATCGTCATCGATCGCGGCAGTTTGTGGAACGTCGAAATGATCGACTTCCAGCGCCCCGCCGCGCGAACGATGGCGATCGCTCAAATGAAAGCGTTGTTCGCTCTCCAGGGGACGCCCGATCCATTCGCATCTGAAGAAGGAGTCACACCACAGCCGGCGTTCGACGAACTCTTCGTCAACACCCGCTCGCATGTCGATCTCGCGCCGACCTACGCCGACGGCGAAGATGGCATCAAGACACTCGCATATTACTACAAAAACCGCCGTTTCTACCGGCATCACCTCGGACTCGACAAAGCGTATGCCCCGATCTCCGCAGCGAACGATTCCCGTCTGATCGCGGCGATCGAGACGTCCGAAGGAATCAAAAACATCACCGCCTGGCAGACCGACGAATGGCGCGACTCATGCCAGTCGCTCGATTCGCCGTTCGTCTGGCGATTGGGAAGAAATCTCGCCGTTGCCGACGGTGTCACGCAACTGCTGCACGATTTCGACAACACGTTTTCCGGCATGCGCATTCGTGCGGTCATCCCGCCACGCGAAGCGGCGATCGAACGAATTACGACGGCGTTAGACGAAATGCCCGTCGAGCGCGGCGAAGGAACATACGGCCGCGACTATTATCATCGCCTCTGGTGCTCGAACAATCACATCCCCACGATTGGCGAAGGAATGGCAATGGTCGACCTGACGGGAACCGACATTGAACCGGTCTTTCTCGGTTCGGGAGGCTATCAACCCGACATGACGCCGTTCGCGATGTTCGTCGACGAACAGATCGACGACATAAGCGAGAACCGCGGTTCAGATTATCGCGGCCCGCGCAGTTATTTTCTCGAAGCCCAGTTCACCCTCCGCGCCGCCGATAGAGAAGAAGCCCGTCGGCACCGCGAGCGAATGATCTGCCATCTACTGAGTCATTCGCAGGATATCCGCGAAGTTCTGCTCTACGAAGCAACCGATTGGCTGCACACCCTCCCGCTCAATGATCCCGATTATTGCAGCCACGCCTTCACCGCGACATGCGGCGACGAATAATCGCCGTGAAGCATTCCAGGGGCTTCGCTCCAGGCTATAGAACTGCTGGCCCTTTGGCCCGGAAGACGTTGACGCTTGATAGCAGCGGGAACTCCGGTTGGCGAGCAACTGGGGCTACCCTGCTACGGATACGGCAACCGCTTCAAACCTTTGATATACTTGTAATGCTTCTGGTTTTTCGTGATGAGCGGCCAATCCTGTACGATGGCTGTTGCTGCAATCAGGCTATCGGCGATCAGCAGACCGTGACTGAGACGATAACGGCGTAAGAGATCGACGCCCTTATCCGAAATGGCAGCGTCCAGATTAACAACCTGAAATTTCTTTAGAAACGTTTCAAGAATTTTCAGTTCCGCATTATTTTGGCAGCCGACGATCAACTCCATTTGCGTAACGACGCTGATCGCTAAAGCTGAGTCAGCCTCAATGTCGGTTTCACCATCAGTTCGACCACTCGTCTTTGCGCATGTCCCGCACCCAGTCAGTGCTCGCCGCCAGATCTTCGCGGTCGCGCCACATACCGATAAATTCTTCATGTTGCAGATTCTCATCGGCTCTGACCGCCGATTTTTTCGGCAGATGCTTCTGCTTCAAGAAGGCGATGAAATCGGCGACTTCGCGCTGTGCAGCGGATGGTAAAGAGAGAAACTCATCCAATAATTCTTGTTGCGTCATGGTCGTTGCCTCCTTCGCTATTCTAATTCGTGAGGTCGCAAAAAGGACAGCACAATTTGTAATTCTTCGACCCAGGCGCTGGGGACCGTGTTCCAGGGGCTTCGCTGCGCTTCGCCCCTGGCTAGATGAACTGCTGACCCTTCGGGCCGGAAGACGTTGACGCTTGATGGTAGCGGGTAGCTCCGGTTGCTCGCCAACCGGAGCCGCGAAGCGGCAAGAGGCATCGTCTCATTCAACCCATTCGATCGGCACGCCGACCGATGTTTTGTTATCGTACCATCGCGCTGAACTCCACCTCCAATCCACGGCACGTTCCACCAGCCCGGCTCGTTCGGGATTCTGGTGCATGTAATTCAACTTTTCTTCCAATTTGGGGCGACCATAAATCTCGAAGGCATGATACTTCGGCTGCCAGAACTGTTCACCTTCTCCGAATTCGCGAACGTAGTTCGGTACCGACTCGCGATACCACTGCCGGATGGAGAAACTGCTCATCCTCTTCCACCCGTGCATGAATGTCGATAACCGCCCAGGCTCAGGCAACCAGATAATCCCATGCACATGATCGGGCATAATGACAAAACCGACGCACTTCGCGCGAAACAATTCCAGTTGGGAATTCAGCACGCCAAGACAGATGCGCTTGGGGTGATCAAGGTCGAGCAACCGCCGCCGGCGGTAAACATTGAATGTGACGAAATGAGCGTAGAGAGCGTCATCGATGATTCGTCGTTTTGCCATAGACCGGCCCGAACGTGATTTTAATCATGGAGGAGTCATTGCATCAACTGGGTACCTCCGGTTGCTTGCAACCGGAGCCGCACAGCGGCAAGAGGCAACTCAGTATCGGTCGAAGTAACGCCTCTTTTCGCTGCGCGACACCGGTTGCAAGCAACCGGTGCTACCCTGCTTTCGATGATAGTTATTGTTCTCTCACCCTCCCAACAAATACGCCAACAAATCCCGCAGCTCCCCAGGCGTCTTCACCACCCCCGCGGGCATCGGCGAAAGCTCTTGCGGCTTGCGGTCTTCGATCTCGCCGATGGTGAGCGTGACTCGCTTGGCTTCGGTTGTCAGCAGTTCCAGCTTTTCGTTTGTTTCGTTGATCACCAACCCCGTCAGCACCTGGCCTTCGGTTGTTACGATCGTGGTCGCGCGGAAGACCGGGCTCACCTGACGGCTGGGGAGGAGGATCGACTCCACCAGATGCGGGATGGTGAAACGTTTCGCGGCTTGCGCTAAGCTCGGGCCTCCTTGCACCTCAGCATCGGGTTTGATCGCGTGGCATTTCGCGCAGCCGATGCCGTCGGCGCTGAAGAGTTTTTCCCCTTTCGCGGCGTCTCCTTGTTTGGCTTCTTCGATCCAGTCGAGTTTCAAGAACGCCTCGGCGAGTTGGCCTTCGGGGGTGTTTGCCGCCGATTTCAATCGCTCGGCGAGCGTCTCGCCGTCGACGGGGTCGGGGAGCGAATACGGCACATCAGTGAGCGTGCGGTAGTGGGCGAAGAGAGCCGCTTCGCCGTCGCGATTGCGAACGCGGAAGAGCAAATCGTTGCTCCCCGGTTCGAGCGTGAGGTAGATGATGTCTTGCAACGGCAGCGCGGCGCGGGTGACGTCGTTCGTCCACGCCAACGCACCGTTGTGCCAGACCTGGATGCCGTCGTCCGACCCGACGAGCAGCATCACCTGCTGCCGTTTTGCACTTTCGAGCCGACAGAAAGCGTAGCACGACGAGTTCGCCCCGGCGGAGAATTCTTTCCCCAGATCGAACATTCTGGCCGTCTTCATTTTCTTCCACGCGACTTTGTTATCACCCACTCGATAGGTTTTTGTCACGTCGAGCGCTTCGGTCTGCGGCGGGTGGATGGTGTCGAAGCCCGCATCGCCATCGGCAAACGGCCCGATGGCCCATAACTCATTCACGGCGACGAGCGGCGCGGCGTTCAGCCGGTTTTGTTCGATGTCCTTGCGGACGAGGGCGATCTTCGGTTCGGTGCGCGGGTCGTTGAGCAGGTACAGAAAATGAGCCGCCTGCAAGCGGATCGCTTCGGAGTCGTCTTCCAGCCTTTCGGCGAGCAGTTGGAAGAGTTGTTCTTGCTCGTCGGTATGCGGGGCAGCGTTCCAATGCTCGGCAAGCGTGAAGACCCCCACGCGCCCGGTCTTCGGCAACTGCTCAACCCGATCGGCGAGCACGATTTTCAAAGTCTCCTCCGGAACGCGCCATTCGGTGAGCGGCAGATGCTCGGGGATTTTCGCGTGCACCGGCGGCATCGTGAGGCGGAAGCCAACGGCGAGCGTGCCGAGCATGCGGTAGGCTTCGTTCTCAGCATTTTTGGAATCGGTGGATCTGCAGAGAGCGGAAAACAATTCGAGTTCTTCGCGTTCTGCTAGAATAATCGCCGTCGATTGACGGAGGTAAGCGTCGTCGTAATTGTTCGCAAAAAAATGTAACAGAGGTGAACAGCTTTGGTCATCGTCTGCAAAATACTGCAACACTGCTGCGTGTCGAACCTGCCGATCGTCGTGTTTCAAGAAAGCAGGCCACAAATTTAGTGTGAAACCCGTCGGAAAAAACTCTGTGAGCACTCTCAGTTGTTGCACGATAATTGATGCATCGGTTGAGAGTCGAGGCTGAGTGAGTCGCTCAATGATGCTAAAGTGTCGCCGACCGATTCTAATCTTTGGATCGACTTTATCGTCGTCGGTCGCTGCCGAGGCGATCCACATGAGATGCGGAAAGTCAACGGCATCCGATGGTGTCTCGCGAAATCGGCGAATCGCTTCGTCGGCGATTTGAGGACCACGCCGAATTAACTCCGTATGCGCCAATCGTCGTCTTGTCCACGATGTCGACTTCAGTTCGTCGAAGAGTTTCTCATCGGTTGCCGTCAGATGGTCATACGCCTCAAACGGTGCATTCGCAGGGTCATCCTTCCGTGTGATCATCGCCAGATCGCTGCGATAAATCGGCGAGCCTTCGTTGTGGGCCATGTATGAGATTGTGGTGAAGATTCTACCCCCTCTGCCGACGGTGACGCCGACGGGTCTTGCGAGGTTCTCGCCGTTGATCAGCGGGAATTCTTCGGTCACGAACGACGCCCCGCGCGGCTTCAGCGGGTAGAACGTCACCTGCCGCGTACACCAGCGGGCGACGAGCAGACTGTTGCGGTACTTCGCGGGAAGATAATCGTCGTCGTAGTACGATTGCCCGACGGGGACGGCTCGGCCCATCCCTTCGAACATCGTGTCGAGCATGTCCATGCGGTCGGGGGTTTTGCTGAGCATCCAGCCGCGCGGCCACGAGAAGTCGCTGTGAGGCGTGACGTAGTTGAGCCGGCCGGGAACGTATTCGCTGGGCATCCCTTCGTGATCGTTGTCGTTGGTGAAGAGGTTCCAATGGCGATCGAAGGCGAGGCCGCAACTGTTGCGGAGCCCTCGCGCGACGACCTGAAAATGCGAGCCGTCGGGTTTCAAACGAAAGACACCACCGACGCCGGTGTAGGGGACTTCGGTCCCTTCGGGGCGGGGGTAGAAGGTCCAATGCCCCCAATGGTCGGGGCGGTTGAAGTCGCCGTAGTACCAGAGCGGGTCGCCCATCGAGAGGTAGAGATCCCCCTCCGGTCCCCACGCGAGGCTGTGAAAGCACTGATGCACATGCCCCGCCGGCACACCCCACAACAATAATTTGGGTTTGAGGTTCTCGCGCTGCGTGACGCCGTTCTCGAAAATGTAGAGGGCGTTGAGCGTGAGGACGTACAAATCGGCCCCACGAATTTCAATGTCGTAGACCCACGAATGCGGCGGGAAGCGGTAGAGTTCTTTGCGCGGCTGATAGGGAGTCTCGTCCCCCGGTTCGTAGACGAAGAGCCCTTCGCGTCCGCCGACGAACAGCCGGCCGGCGGAATCGAGTTTCATCGAGAGAAACGATTCGTCGGGGGAGGAATCGAGCAGCACGACTTTGAGATCAGCATCGACCGGGGCGTATTCGCGTGGGTCGATCGACGTTTCCTCGGCGAGAACAGCGGAGGTCAGCAGCAGAACGGCGAGGCCGATTTTCGAGAACGAGACGCTCATGGCGAAACTTTCGTGAAAGGCGAACGAAAGGGGTATTTTTGCAGAAACGTTAACGGTATCACGGTTGTTATACGTACACAAGCAAGTCGAAAAGTGCGTGCAATTGACGTGTTACGACGACGAACCTATAACACGAGATGAATGTCGTATTTATTCCTTCTCCCACTGGGAGAAGGTGCCCGCAGGGCGGATGAGGGTGACTTTGGGATGATGGAGCACCAGCCTCGCACAGTGCGAAGCAGGAGCTTCGCGAGAATGCGTTCCCAAGCAGAGCTTGGGAACGAGAGAATAAAGCGAAAGGCACCCTCACCCTGCCCTCTCCCGGAGGGAGAGGGTGAAATACCAAGAACTCTCGTTTGCGCTGGACCCTCGACAACATGATTGCAATCCAACTCCCCGACGGCTCTCTGCTCGATAAATCCGACGACGTCACCGCGTTTCAAATCGCACAAGGGATCAGCGAACGGCTGGCTCAGGCTTCGGTCGCTGCCGTTGTTGACGGCCAGACCGTCGACGTGCATCGACCGCTCGCCGAAGTCACCGCGCAAAGGCCGGTGCCGCTCAAACTCCTCACCGAAAAAGACCCCGCATCGCTCGCGGTGCTGCGGCATTCGTGCGCTCACGTGATGGCCCGCGCCGTCATGCGATTGTTCCCCGGCGTCAAACTCGCCTTCGGTCCGACCGTCGGGCATACCTTTTATTACGACTTCGAACTCGATCATGCGCTCAACGAAGAAGACTTCCCGCGCATCGAAGCAGAGATGGCGAAGATCATCGGCGATGCCGAGCCGTTCGAGCGGTTCGCCCTCGATCGTCCCGAAGCTGTGGCGATGTGCGAAGGGATGGGACAATCGCTGAAGGTCGAGCACATCAATACGGGCCTTGCCTCGCACGAGCAACTCGGGTTTTATCGTCAGGGAGAATTCGTCGATCTCTGCCGCGGGCCGCATATACCGAATGCCGGAAAGATCAAGGCGTTCAAGATTCTCTCGGTCGCCGGGTCGTACTGGAAGGGGGACGCCGCCGGCAAACGCCTGCAACGGCTGTACGGCACCGCGTGGTTCAGCCAGAAAGATCTCAAAGGGTATCTCGACCAGATCGAAGAGGCGAAACGCCGCGACCATCGCGTGCTCGGCAAGCAGTTGGGGCTCTTTCAGATCAGCGAAAAAGTGGGGCAGGGGTTGTGTCTCTGGCTGCCGAAGGGGGCGACCGTCCGTTCGCAGCTTGAGGATTTCATCAAGCGAGAACTGATTAAGCGCGGTTACGAACCGGTCTATTCGCCGCACATCGGCCGGGTCGATATGTACGAGACCAGCGGGCATTTTCCGTATTACCGCGATTCGCAGTTCGCCCCGATCTTTGGCCACGACGCCGGTGCGCTGGTCGACCACTGGATTCGCCGATTGAAGAACGTGAATCTCTCTCCGCCGGAAGAAGAAATTCTGCTGAAGGCGTCGCAAGTGCTGGGGTGCGCACTGCCGGAGTACAAATCGAAATCGTCATCGAACGAGAAGATCGATTATCTGCACGAGTGGGAACAGCATCAGGAGCGGTATCTGCTCAAGCCGATGAACTGCCCGCATCACGTGCAGATTTACAAAGCGCAGCCGCGCAGTTATCGCGATTTGCCCGTCCGACTCGCCGAGTTCGGGACCGTGTACCGTCATGAGCAGACCGGAGAACTCAACGGCATGTTGCGCGTGCGCGGGTTGACCCAGGACGATGCGCACCTGTTTTGCACGCCCGAGCAAGTCGAGCAGGAATTCCGCGATACGCTCAAGCTCACTCAGTTCGTGCTCGAAGCGGTCGGGCTCACCGATTACCGCGTGCAGCTTTCGCTGCGCGATCCCAAGAGCGACAAGTACGTCGGCAGCGAAGAGAACTGGGACAAAGCCGAGTCGTCGCTCCGCCGCGTGCTGAGCGAAATGGGCTTCTCGTTTATCGAAATGGAAGGGGAAGCGGCGTTCTACGGTCCGAAGGCCGACTTTATGGTGCGCGACTGCATCGGCCGCGAATGGCAACTCGGAACCGTACAGCTCGATTACAATCTCCCCGAGCGATTCCAGCTCGAATACATCTCGGACCAGAACAAACCCGAGCGTCCGGTGATGATCCACCGCGCTCCGTTCGGCTCGATGGAACGGTTCTGCGGCATGCTCATCGAACATTTCGCCGGTGCGTTTCCCCTGTGGATCGCCCCCGAGCAAGTGCGCGTGCTGCCGGTGAGCGACAAGACGCTTAACTATGCGGACGAAGTCGGCCGGCAGTTCCGCGAGGCGGGTTTTCGCGTGACGGTCGACCATCGCAGTGCGAAGATCAATGCGAAGATTCGCGATGCGCAGTTGGAACTCATCCCGTACATGCTGGTCGTCGGCCCGAAAGAAGAAGAACAGCAGGCGGTCTCGGTACGCGACCGCATCGCCGGCGACCTAGGCTCGATGCCCCTCGCCGGCGCGCTCGCCAAGTTGCAACAGGAGGTCAACGAACGTCAGATTCGCCAGGTGGTGAAGAGCGACTTCTCGGCAATGGAAAGCGCGGAGGATGCGGCGTTTGAGTATTGAGGGCGGGATTAGATTTTGGGGATTGATATGGAAACGATAAGCACAATTTCATCACGCCGACCGTATGGTTTAATGTTTCTGCTTCAATTCGTCCCTGTGGTGTTCATCGCAATCGCTACCAGTTTATCGAGCGTCATCGGGGTGGGAGGGTATGTTCTTCTTATCCTGTATCAGGCATCCGTCGTCATTGCATCAGGCGCGGTGTTGGTCTTCTGGTTTTTTGATCGCCCGGCTCGTTGGACTACGGCAAGTTGGGAATTTATGTCAATCGCATTGACATTCGCGACGAGCCTTCTCTTTGTTCTTGCGGTAATTCAGGATGTAATTGACGATGGCGGGTTGTTTGTCATCGACTTTTGAGCCTTGTGGCCGGTTCAACCAAAAAGTGATACATTTCTATGGCCCTTAACGAGCTGCGAATTCTGGGATACCGGTCGCTCAGAAATGTGGTTTTGCCGCTGTCGCAGTTGAATGTCGTTACCGGCTCGAATGGTTCGGGAAAGTCGAATCTCTATCGTGCGTTGTGGTTGATCGCACAGATCTGCGAAGGAAGTTTCGCACGCACGATTGCGCGCGAGGGAGGATTGCTCTCGGCCTTGTGGGCCGGTCCCCGGCTCAACAAAAAGCCGGTTCGTATGTCTCTCGGTTTCATGACAAATGATTTCAACTTCGAATTGAGTTGCGGCTTTCCTCAGCCGTCCCCAAGCCTGTTCGCATACGATCCCGAAATTAAAGAGGAGGTTGTCTGGCATGGAAGGATCAGAAAACCGACTACGACGTTACTCGAACGCAAGGCAGGGATGACGTGGATTCGCGATGACATCGGAAAACGCGTCGAATACCCTCTGGTGCTTGGGGAAAACGAGTCGGTCTTATCGCAACTTAGAGAACCGCAGCGTTTTCCCGAACTGTTTTCGCTGCGCGACGAAGTCCGCGGGTGGCGGTTCTATCACGGTTTTCGTACCGACGACGAGTCGCCGATTCGTTCGCCGCAAGTGAGTGTCCGCACGCCCGTTCTCAGTCACGACGGTAGCGACCTTGCCGCCGCACTGCAAACGATCTTGGAAATCGGCGACTCGCAACAGCTCATGGCGTCTATTGCATCGGCGTTTCCGGGGCGTAATCTTATGATTGACTCGAATTCGCCCGGCGACTCACCGTCGCCTCGGGCGACGGAGTTATCGGTCGCGTTATATCCCCGAGGCTGCCGTCGACCGATGCTCGCTCGCGAATTGTCCGACGGGACGCTGAAATATCTCTGTCTGGTGGCCGCCTTGCTCAGTCCGCGACCGCCCGTGTTGATTGCGCTCAACGAACCCGAAGCAAGCCTTCATCCTGATTTGCTTCCTCCGCTCGCGCAACTTATCGTGAACGCTTCCGAACTTTCACAAGTGTGGGTCAGCACGCATTCGCAGATACTGGTCGACGCCATCCAGCAGATTTCAGGGACACACGCCATCAGGCTTCGCCTTGAAGAAGATGAAACCAAGATTGTGCTGCCTGAAGAATGTGAAACATAGCGCCGAACGTAACTGTTATATGTGCTTCCAAAGAAAACACGACGATAATAGGAAAACGGCCGTGTCAACTGCGTCCCCAAGACGATTCAAGGGTAAGTCGCGAGACAAATACCTCGAATTGGTGCAGGTGTTTCCGCTGATTTCCCTGCGATCCGACTCCGAATTGAAAGCCGCGCAAGACGTCATGGGCCAGATCTTTGCTAAAGGAACGCTCTCTCCGGACGAGGAGATGTACCTCGACGCCCTCAGCGATTTGATTGCGGCCTACGAAGACAAACACCACCCGATCGAACCGCCAACCGATGCCGCGATGTTGCGGCATTTGATGGAAGCCAAGGGAGTTTCTCAAATCGAGTTGCATACCAAAACCGGCATCGCAAAATCGACGATTTCTGAAATCCTCGCGGGCAAAAAACCGTTCAGCCGCAAAATCATTCGCACGCTGTCCGAATATTTTCACGTCGAACCCGGTCTCCTCGCCGCGAATATCTGATACACTCTAACCGAGGTCTGCGACTTTCAGACCGGCCTCATAGAGGCCAGCTACAATTTCATCTTGATTGGACCATTCATGCCTTCCGACTTTATCTGGCTCGAAATCGAATGCCGGCAGACCGACAAGCATGTCCGCATGTTTCGGGGGCGGGCTTCGCGCGACGATTTCGACGCCCTCGTTTCGGGGAAGCCGCCGGTTTTCATCAATCTCGCCGAGTGCTACTGGTACAACGACGCCGAAGAATCGTCGGAAGAATGGCAAGAACCGTTCGGCACGTTCGAACGGCTGGGGAACGGCATCTTCGCCAACTTCACCGGCGACATGTTCGTCCGCTGCGATACCATCGTCAATATCTCGGTCCTCAAAGACGGTTTCGAAGGCGAGCCACGCAGCCTGTAACAAAGACGCCGGGTGACTGGGGCGCAAATCAACCGTTCGCGACCAAAAACAGAACGATCGCGAATCGCATCGTCGCACACCAGTTCGCGCTCACGGCCCCAGTCGATGGCGTGGAAGACGGGTGCAACATATTCGACTGGGGCCGTGGACGCGATCTCTCTGACGTTCTGTTTCTGCGCAGCCGAGGCATTGAAACCCGTTGACCACCAGTGACGGCCCCAGCCACCCGCTGTATTTGAAGTTGCTTTTATTGTGCTTTCAGAAATGCATCGACCATCTCCGCCCGAATTTTTCCTTTCACCGCGGGTGTCAGCAGATTGAAATGCGTCGCCTGGGGGATTATTTTGACGACGGCGTCAATTCCTGATTGTTCGAGCGAATCTTTCAACAAGCGCGTCGCCCCTTCGAGATAGAACGTGTCTTCTTCTCCCATGATGATGTGCAGTTTTCCTTTGAGTTTCGGCCCGAGCGTCTCCCCGTTGCGTTCGAGGATGAGGCGAATGTCGTATCGTTCCCAACTTTTGGCGACGTCGGTGTCGATGTTGCCGCTGTCGCGATCCCACAACAGTTTGGGTTTGCCGTCGTCGCCGCGGTGACTGAAAACCGCTTCGAAGCTGTGGAGCTGTCCGCCGGGGCCGAGTACCCATTCCATCTCCGCAAAACCGCGATACCAGAGTGCCACTTCACCGTTAAGACGTGCGAGCGGCCGGCGTTCGCCTTTATCGTCGACGTACATGTTTTCGCCCGGTTGGTAGAGATCGATGCGCTGGAAGTCGCGAAAATCGACGGGATCAGGGGCTGTGCTCCAGACGCCGCCGAAGACGTCCGGATGCGTCACCTGCACCCACAGACTGCTCCAGCCGCCGGACGAATGACCCGTTAAGAACCGCGCAGTCGGCCTGGCAATCGTACGATACTTTTCATCGAGTGCAGGAATAAAATCTTCGACGAGAGCCGTTCCCCACGGACCGTTGTTTTCGGAATCGGCGAAGACGTGATGTCCCAGCGGACAACTCGGATCGAGCATCAACCGAATAAACTCGACGCCGTTCTTGTTCTTCTCGGCGATCGGCTGATTGCTCTGCCCGTGAAAATGTGTGCCGCCGAATCCGGGGATGGTGTAAATGACAGGGTACCGCCGGTTGGGTTCGTCGTAGTAGCTTTGCGGCAGCAAGACCGAGGCGTTAACCGTGACGTCGCGGTCGTAGAACTCACTCAAGCGTTGCGACTTCACGGCGAGCAGCTTGCACCATTTCGATTCGCGAAATATTTGCTCCGGTACGAGCTGAGAAACATCGAATTCGATCGGCTGCGCGGGAGCATTTTCGGGAAGCTTTATCACCTGGCTGAAACCATTTCCCGCACCCGTGCCGATTTCGCGTTCCCACGGATTAAACCGTACGACAGCCTGTGCCCGATATCCGGCGAGCGGCATCTTGGCGAGCGGTTCGGGATACGCCAGCATCTCACCCGGGTCTTTCGCCGACAGCGTCAACGGCATGCCGGGTTTCCAGTCGTTCACATCGACGCCGATGAAATATTCGGGCTCGAACCAGTCGGGGCCTTGGCGCGGTTCTTCGTGCATCCGACTGAAGAATACGTACACCCGCCCCGAAAAAGGCCGATCATGTACCGACTTGTCGAACGTCACGCGAAACGACCACTCGGCGGCGTATGCCTGCGAATTCTGATAGAATATTCCGAGAGTCAACAACAGGGTGAACAATAAGAACCGACGGCGATACAAGCGGGAACAGCGTTTCATAAGAGGTGGACTTTCTCGGAATTCGTGGATGGATTGCTACATCATCGTACGCCGACGCCTTGCCTGCGGGCAATCGATCGGCGCGAGGGATTTGAAAAATGGATCAACAGACATCAGACCGATTCGTTAACGTCGAGATGCTCTGCGCTCACTTACAGCACGACGTCGAACAGATGCATCACGTATTGCTTGCCCTGCAAAGCGATCTCAAAGTGATGCAGCAGCAGCTCGAACGGCTGCAAACGCAAGTCTCGGACATCGGCCAGAACGATGAGGGAATCGACCCGCTCGCCGAACGGCCTCCGCATTATTGAAAACGCGATTCGTCATCCCCCGTCGCTCGGCTGTAGATTACCCTTTTCGATAAAATGCGGGTAAGCTGGTACGTGACGGATTATTCAATTCTTCGCTGACGGCACATCAAAGAAACGAGGTCACCAATGACGGAACATTACGCACCCGGACTCGAAGGAGTGATCGCTGGCGAGACGGCAATCTCGACGGTCGAAGGGGGATTGCGATACCGCGGCTACGCCGTCGAAGAACTCGCCGCCGAGAGCACATTTATCGAGGTTGCTTACTTATTATTAAAGGGCGAGTTGCCGACCCAGGAAGATCTCGCCGACTTCGAAGCGGTGCTCGACGAGTCGGTCGACTCGGCCGTGGAAATCTGCGATTTGTTGTCGCAGATTCCCGTGCACACGCCGGTGATGGATGTGATGCGCACCGGCATCAGCATCGCGGCCCATTACGACCCTCATGCTGAAGATGATCACGATCATGCTGACGCCGATTTGAATAAGGCATTGCATCTGATGGGGGTCATCCCATTAATTCTCGCGTTTTGGCATCGCCACACGCAGGGATTGGAACTCGGCGAGCCCGATCCCGAGCGAAGCTATGCGGCAAATCTGCTCTCGCTGATCACCGGCAAAGTGCCGACGTCGCTTGAAGAAAAAGCGATGGATGTCTCGCTGATCTTGTACGCCGAACACGAGTTCAATGCATCGACGTTTACCGCGCGGGTCGTCACGTCGACGGGGTCGGATTTGTACTCGGCGATCGTCGCCGCCGTCGGGGCGCTCAAAGGTCCGCTGCATGGCGGAGCCAACGAACAGGTGATGGCGGTACTGGAAGAGATCGGTTCCGCCGATCGCGCCGAAGCGTGGATTCGCAACGCCCTCGCACAAAAACGCCGTGTGATGGGTTTCGGCCATCGCGTTTATAAAGATTGCGATCCGCGGGCCGTGTACCTGAAAGACTACTGCGGCCAGCTCGCCGAACGCCGCGGCCGACTGGAACTCGAACAGCGGGCCGAGATCATCGAGCAGATTGTGTGGAACGAAAAGAAACTCCCCCCGAATCTCGACTGGCCGAGCGCGCGGCTGTATCACTATCTCGGCCTCGACGTGCCGATTTACACGCCGTTGTTCGTCGTCAGCCGGGTTGTCGGCTGGTCGGCGCATGTGATCGAACAAAGCCGCGACAATCGGTTAATACGTCCCCGTTCGCGTTACATCGGTGCCGAGCCGCGCGCGTATGTGCCGTTATCCGAACGCGATTGATTTCCGTTTAGCCGCGACGCATCGCGGAGCGATTTGCTTCGTTGTCGCATCGGTCACACGGGCTAACGCTCCGCGATGCGTCGCGGCTAACCATTTATAGAAAGTGAAACGACTATGCCGATGCACATCGAAGAACAGGGCCTCGTTTTCGACGCGACGAATCGTCCGGCGAATGAAAGCGTGAATTGTTTTACCTGCTTACGACGGTTTTCATCGGGAGCACTCATCGCGTCATTTCAGTCCGGCGCACAAAAACATGACCTCAAATCGACGACCCGATTGTGCCGGTCGGACGACGATGGCCGGCCGTGGACCGATCTCGGTGCACCGTTCGAGACCTCGTTCGGCGGTGTCCCCGGTTCGATCGCCGGTGGTGAGATTGTCGAACACGCCCCGGACCGCTGGCAGATGTTCACGACCTGGTTCGACCGCAGCGATCCCGAACGGCCGCTGTTCGACCCGGTGACGCAGGGGGTGCTGCACGCCAAGCAGTTGTACTGCTGGTCGACTGATGAAGGGAAAACATGGAGCGGCTGGACCGAACTCCCCACGCCCGGACTCACCGGAACCGCCATCTGCGGAACCGCCCTGCAATGGTCCGACGGCACGATCGGCTATGCGTTCGAAAGCTACAAGGAATTCGACGACCCCAACCCCGGTCGTCACGCTGCGTGGCTCGCGATCTCGACCGACAAAGGAGAGACCTTCCCGCACATTCATCTCGTTGCTCAACATCCCGAACACAAACTGTTTTATTGGGATCAGCGGCTCTGCCCCGGTAAAAATATCGGCGACTACTACGGTGCCTTCTGGACGCACGACCTCGAACAGCAGCAGGATCTCAACGTCCATTTCCGCAAGGGAAACATCAACGACAATTCGCGCCCGCACGAGCATACCAAAGCCACGAACATCACCGGTCAGATCGCCGCACCGCTGCTGCTCGACGACGGCCGCTTGCTGTTGTTCGTCGTCGACCGCATCAAGCCGCGCACGATGAGCCTGTGGGTCTCGCACGACGACGGCAAGACCTGGCCCGCCTCCGAACGGCTGGTCGTCCACAACCACGACGAACAAGGCCGGCTGTCGCAAGGGGATGCGAATGTCGATTTCAACGAATACTGGGACGACATGGCGAAATGGACCTTCGGCCACCCGGCCATCGTCGACCTCGGCAACAACACCGTCCTCGTCCTCTGGTACGCCGGCATACCGGGAAAGCTGAGCATTCACTGGGCACGAGTGAACGTCGCAGGGTAGTGTGGCTTTTCTCCCTCTCCCGCCTGAATGAAGAAAAACGTGTTTAGCCGCGACGCAACGCGGAGCGCTAGCCGATGCGATGAGAGATTTTCCCACACCGGCGCCGATTGTGTCGTAACAAGAAAGGGAAAGAGAAACAATTCTGTCTGCCGGTCACATTGTGCAATGATGTCATGTTCGATCAATCGTGAGCCGTTATCATGGAAACCGACCCCGAAGTTCGATCGGCTGAATTACCCGAATCCTCTACCCACCTGCGGTTCACAACGCGGCATGTCAGTTATGTCTTGATGATGTTGCTCACATCATATCTCGCCTGCGGACCCATGTTGCTGGCATGGCCGTTTCCGCATCAGCATCTCTCCGAATTTCAAAAGCTGATGTTACCGACGTACGGGGTCGTTCCCGGCGTCGTGGTCTTGCTCTTTTGGTCGGCGGTCTGGGGGATGGGATTCTACAAAGATGCTCTGGCCAAAGTCGTTGCAGGCGTGTTCGTGTTGATCGTAGGGCTACTGCTATACGGTCTCGTTCGCCCGGCTGTCAGTAGTGCGAGAGAACCGGCACGAACCACGCAATGCAGGAACAACCTCAAGCAAATCAGTCTGGCTCTCAATCAATATCATGATCTCAATGGATCATTTCCACCGGCGTATATCGCCGATGACAACGGCAAACCGATGCACAGTTGGCGGGTGTTGCTTTTGCCGTATCTCGATGAAAAGAACCGTTACGACCAATACCATTTCGATGAACCGTGGGACAGCGCAAACAACCAGAAACTTGCCAAGCGAACTCCCGGCGCATACGCATGCCTCAGCACCATTCAAGGAATGGCGGATGATGTCGAGACGAGTTATCTCGCCGTCACCGGGCCGAAGACGATGTGGTCGGGCGATAAGGCTGTCACCTTGAACGACATCACCGACGGCCTGGCGAAGACGATCATGCTCATCGAACTTCCACAGCGCGCGGTCAACTGGATAGAGCCACGCGATATTTCAGTCGATGAAGCCGTCGTGCTGTTATCGTCGCTCGGTGCTCAAGACCATGAACGTCAATTCTTCAACGGTCATGTGATGTCTTGCGACAACGGCCCAGGGCAAATCCGCACCATTCCGGAGGGTTTACCGGCAGAGGCTTGGTCGGCTCTCTTTACCATCAACGCCGACGATCAGACGGAGGAGATCAAGAGTTTCGAGAATTGTATGATAAGCGATCGTTTCAAAAGCTACCGGATTTTGGCGTGGATCGGTTTTATGATTCTTGCATTATTGCCGCTGGCGTGGATTACTGATCCGCCATCAGAAGTCACCGCTGCCCTGCGGTTTGAACGTCGGCGTTAGTATATCTCGCAGACCGACGCTACGACCTTGGTCCGGCCTCACAGAGGCCAGCTACAAAAGGCCACCGTTAAGGTCGAACTAATGGAAGCCACCCTCACTCCTTCGTAATCACCTCATCCAAATTCAAAATCACGTTCGCTACTGCAGCATAGGCAGCTAAGTCGACGTGATCTACATCCGTGGGGACGGGGGATTCGCCGATCTTTAATAACTCTTCGGCGGCGGCTTTGTCAGACTGGTAACGCTGTTGATGCCGCTCAAAACCTTTCACCAAGACACTCAATTCACGATCGTTCGGAAGGCGCGAGGTGGCCAGGCGGAAGGCGTACGTCAACCGCTCGGCGGGGGTCTCGCCCCCTTCACGCATAACTCTCGCCGCGAGAACTCGCGAGGCTTCGACGTACGTGATTTCGTTCATCAGCGTCAGCGCCTGCAGCGGTGTGTTCGTGCGCGTCTCGCGGACGATGCACGTTTCGCGGCCGGCGGCGTCGAACGTCATCATCGACGGCGGGGCGATCGTTCGCTTCCAAAACGTGTACATGCTGCGGCGATAGAGATCGGGACCGGTTCCCTGATCGTAATCGAGACCGGCGAGGTCTTTCCAGATACCTTCGGGCTGATACGGTTTCACCGACGGGCCGCCGACCCGTTCGACAAGCAGGCCGCTGATTTCGAGTGCACTGTCGCGAATCATCTGAGCCGAGAGGCGGATGCGCGGGCCGCGCGCCAGAAGACGGTTATCGGGGTCGCGCTGCACGAGTTCGGGGGTCGCCTTCGACGATTGCCGATAGGCGGCACTGGTGACAATCAGGCGTTGGATGTGTTTGATGTCCCAGCCGCTGCTGACAAATTCGGTAGCCAGCCAGTCGAGCAGATCGGGATGCACGGGCCATTCTCCCTGCGAACCGAAATCTTCGGTCGTCTTCACGAGGCCGAGACCGAAAAACTTTTGCCACATGCGATTGACGGCGACGCGGGCCGTCAGAGGATGCCGCGGGTCGAGCAGCCAGTTCGCGAAATCGAGCCGATTGGTGGCGTTCGTTTTTGTAAATGTCGACAGTGCTTCGGGAACACCCGGTTCGACCTGTTCGCCCGGTTTGTCGTATTCGCCCCGATTGAGAATGAAGGCCGGTCGGGGTTCGGGAAGTTCCTGCATTACCATCACCGAAGGAAATGCTTCAACCATGATTCGGCGCTGTTCATCGAGTGCCAAACGGCGATGCAAAAGTTCGCGAACCTCGGCAGGTGCATCAGATTCGATCCAGCTTCGCATCAGTTTCGCCGACTGTCCGGAGGTTCGCTTGTCGGCGGGAATGGCAATGATCTCGGCGACAGTTTCGGGCGTCGAGAGAATCAGCACTTCTTCCGGCAACAGCAGGTTGCTGTAAATGCGAACGTCGTCGATCAAACCATGAAAGCGTGAATCGGGTCCGCCGCCCGCACCGATGCGCAGCGGGGCTTTGACGGCCTGCGATTGATTGAGGTTGTCGTACAGCGAAGTCAGCGTTGCCTTTTTTCCATTGATGTAGATGGTCATGCCGTCTGTCACGCGAAGGCCGTCGTACGTGGCGGAGACATGATACCATTGTCCCGGTTCGAGCTGTTCCTCGGTTTCGATGCGCATGGCGTCGTCCGACCAGCGCTGCGTGAAGTGAAACAGAATTTTTCCGTCATGTAAGTTCAGACCGTAGCCGCTTCCCTGATACTCGTCGTTCATGCGAGAGATAATTGTGCCGCTGTCGGTTTTTTGTGGATAAATCCACGCGGCGATGGTGAAGCGGTCGAAGAACCCGAAGTCGGCGGTGTTGCCGCCGTCGAGATATTCATCGCCGTCGAATTGGATGGCATCGCCAAGTTTTCCCGGAACGAACGTGGCAGCGAGAGGAGTTTCGGGGGTGCTGGCCGTTGCGGCATCGGTGGCAGCGACTTTCGTTTCGGTCTTGTCGGCGTCAGCATCGAGCTTCAATGTCGCAATCGACAGGTCGCTCTTGGTTTCGTCACCGCTACGGTTGGTGGCGACGCCGGTGTAAAACGTCTCGGGCATCGAGGTCGGGTCGCCGAGGTTTTTCAGTCCGCCGTCGAGCGGGTAATGCCCGTGCAAATGATCGGTCGGAATCCAGTCTTTGGATGCACCGCCGGCGTTCGTCGCGACCACTTTTTCCCAATCCAAGAGTGCGAGTTCACGAGAGCCTCGCTGACTGTCCCATTCCTCGACGACGGTGCGTATGGTTTGGTCGAGCTGCGCGAGCACCTGTTGTTGATGCGGCGTCGGGGCCGGAATATACGGCGGCGAGTTCCCATACTTCAGTGCCCGCCCTTTTTCGGGAATGCTGTTGAAGAAGGCAAACATCCGATAAAAATCGCGCTGCGTGAGCGCATCGAACTTGTGATCGTGACAGCGGCAACAGCCCATTGTCAGGCCCAGCCAGACGGTCGACGTCGTTTCGATGCGGTCGACGACATACTCGACGGCGTATTCTTCAGGGACGATTCCTCCCTCGGCGTTGCCGCGATGATTGCGATTGAAACCGGTAGCGATCAGCTGATCGAGTGTCGGATTGGGGAGCAAATCGCCGGCGATCTGCTCGCGGGTGAAGCGATCGAACGGCATGTTCGCGTTGTACGCATTGATGACGTAGTCGCGCCAGCGCCACATTTCCCGTTCGCCATCGGTCTGATATCCGTTGGTATCGGCGTAGCGGGCTCCGTCGAGCCAGCGTGTCGCCTGACGCTCACCGAAACGAGGGGAAGCGAACAATCGATCGACGACTCGTTCGTACGCATCGGGCGAATCATCGGCGAGAAAATTATCGATTTCCTCTATTGTCGGAGGCAAACCGGTCAGATCGAGCGTCACCCGGCGGATGAGCGATGCTTTGTCTGCCGGTGGAGAGGGGGTCAATCCTTCCCGTTCCAGTCGCGAAAGAATAAAACGGTCGAGCGGAGTAGCGGCCCAGCCCGACAGTTCGATCGTCGGCACTTCGGGACGAATCGGTGCAATCATCGACCAGTGTTCCTGCCATTCGGCTCCCTGGTCGATCCATTGTCTGATCGTCTCGATCTGCTCGGGAGTCAACGACTTTCCCGAATCGGCGGGAGGCATCCGCATATCGGGATCGTTCGACGTGATGCGGGCGAAGAGTTCGCTCGCATTGGCATCACCCGCCACAAGAGGTCGCTTGCCGTCGTGTTCGGCAAACGCCGACTCCTGTTGATCGAGTTGCAACTCAGCCTGCCGTTGTTTCTCATCCGGTCCATGACACTGGAAGCAGTTGTCGGACAAAATCGGCCGTACATCGCGGTTGAAGAGAATCGCAGAACGGGCCGGTTTTGCAGGCTCGTCGGCGGCGATTTCAACAACGGGAAATACTCCCGCGACCGACAACCAAACACCGGTGCGAAGTATAACGTAATACAAAGAGTCGAAAGTCCATCGAGACGGTTTCACGTAAAAACCTCGCATAAATGGATCGCATGAGCGAAAGATCAATCCGGAAGATGCTCCTCGGCATCGTTTCCCTCTTACGATTGTGCAAAACGACGTACAGGGGGTCAAGGGAGAGGTTGGTAAAGGCTGAAGGCTGAGTCAGAATCGTCCTTTTTTGCTCACCCGAAATGTCGGTGAGGAAGCTGACGAACGTGCTGGTTCGTAGAAAGGGGAAACGCCATGAATTCCGACAGGCTGAGTGTGGAAAGCGCTGAACCACCGAGATTCCGCGCGGGGAGAATGGCGCTCGTACTATTCGCCTTAATCGCAATGACCGGGGGCATTGTCTGGCGTTTTGACCTGCTCTCGACAGGAAGTTCTCGGTTGCCCGAAAACTCCATTATGGTGATCAAGCCGTATCGATACGAAGGAACCTGGGTGTTCGATGATGAGAGCACCGGCCTGGTCCGCGAACCCTTTGTCGCGGGGGTGCCGGAGATGATTGACGCCCTCGTGTCGGACATCCCGCACGCCGACGAGGGATTTCGCCTGCTCTTCTCGGCTCGGGCGTTTCCGGGTCATCAGAAAAAACTGAGCTGGCTCCGGGGGGACGCCGGAGGCAATTATTACGAACTCGACGACCCGAAAATGGAAGGGTGGATCTGCCCGGCGATGTTCAAATACTACGAGACCGCGCCGCAAGAGTTATTCGTCAAAGCCGAACCGATCGATTAATACCGATCGGCAATTTCATCGCAAACGAAATCAGCAGCTGCGGCGTCTTGCCAAGATGACAAGACGCCGCAAACAACCGAATTACTTCAGGTCAAAATCGTGCGTGTTGTCGCCGACCATGACTTTCGCAGTGAGACCAGACGTTTGCTGGCCGAGATATTGAATCGGCACCGATTTCATCACTTTCTCAGCATCGGTTCCGATTTGAGCCGGTGAGATGTTAAACGTGATAAACACATCGTAGAGTCCGGCGGGAATCGGCCCTTCCAGCGAGTAGGTTCCGTCGGCGTTCAGATCGCCGCTGGCTCCCGAACCTCCCTCGTGGGAAATATAATTCACCCGTCCTTCGACGAGGGGCGATCCCTGAATCGTCACTTTGCCTATCGCTTCTCCCATCGGAACGACTTCGCTTCCATCACCACAACCGGCCAGCATGACGAAGGGAAAAACCATCAGGCCGCACAGCAGCACTCCTTTTGCCTCCGACAACAAGCGTGTCAAACCGATCGCCATTGAATTCGGCAGTCGACGACTTGAACGAGATACCATGAAAAACTCCAGATCGATCTATGAGGGTTAACAAACCTCCGGCCGATGCACGTCAGAGGCACATCGACCGGAGCGTTGTAAAATTCTTGTTGTTCTCTTCCACAATTATCGCGGTTTAGAAATCGCCGAGAAGTTGCCCGTCGTTAATCGTGCCTAACCGGAGCAGCGTGGTCAGGTCGAGATTACTGGAGATAAACCGGACCGATCCGTCGGTGAGCAGAACATGGACGCCCCCGGCATGGTATGACGTCAGCGGACCGTTGTTAAATCCCGATCCCGAATACGGTGGTGCCGTTTGGGGATTGGGTGAGTAGCGAATCGTCACGACTCCCCCTCCACCATAACCCGATCCGCCGCCGAGAAACGGCCCGCGGGGTCCCGCCCAGCCACCGGACAGATTTTTGCGATAATCGACGCCGGCAATCTCACCCGAGTCTTCCCCGACAATAATGGTATTGGACGTTCCATCAGAACAGTCTCTGATCAAACTTGCATTGCCGATCTGCAACATCCCGTTCTGCCCCATCACTCCATAAGACGTATTGTCGACGGCGTTGTCGCTAAACGGCGATACAGCGGCGTATGCTCCTCCGATGCCGACATAATCCATCGTCATACCGAGATCGGGTGCGGTCTGGCCTGGCGAGATGCCGTTAGCCGTTCCTGCGAAAAAGCACTCTGTACGCTGGAGGGACATTTGTAAGGGGGAACCAATGCATTGTTCAGGGCGGCGTTCGAACCGACACCGGTCCCATACCCACCGTCACCCGTCCAGCCGTTGTACGTGTTGTAGCCGCGACCGTTGGCCGGTGTCTGGGTCAGATTGTTGTAAAGGTTTCCCTGATCGAGGTATGGCAGAATCGAGGCGCGCCAGTTCGCCTGATAGATCGGGTACTGAGCACCAATCGGAAACGTGAGAAACGAATCCAGATAGTTGTGCAATGCCAGACCGATTTGCTTCATATGATTGCGGCATTGCGTACGCCTGGCCGCTTCGCGAGCCTGCTGTACTGCGGGCAACAGCAAAGCAATGAGTACGGCGATGATCGCGATCACCACCAACAGTTCAATCAATGTAAACCCTCGACGTTTCACGTTCACGAAATTCTCCATTCAAGTTCGAACTACAGATTAATGAACCAACAATGGCCCGCGGTATCGATCATCGCGCGATAGACCCGTTCGGCATGCTCCGACCGTGCAGTGAAGCAACACTCCGAAACGTGATTCGTGTTGGGTGGTGATTCGGCGGGAAATGTAACCGGGATTCGGCGATCAGTTGGCGTGATAAAATTGATATTTCAAGGCTGGTATGGTGAGGCTGGAGGTAAAACGGGGGATGACATCAGCAGGACAGCATCGATTCTACTCGTGAGCGATAACACGCTGTCGAAGTCCATCGTAAGTTAACCCCAATAATTGCAGGTAACCCATGATCATTCAACAAAAAAAATGTCGCATTTCGGAAAATTCCCGACCTTATGTGTGTGCGGACGAAATACAACCATTGTTTGGGACGTTATTCAGGTGAAAGTAATAGCCAAAGGAAAATCATGCCACTGTGAGATAAATTACGGCTTTTCGAGAATAAACCCCACTGCATGTTGGGATTGAGCGAAGAAATATCTCTTGATTTCAGGTGGCAATTAATGTTTCGACACGAACGTAAGCTTTATTATCTGTTAAGTTCAAAATCGTCGGGTGCACCACATAGACTCGTGATTGCACACATAGCGGGCAATCTCGTCGTTGGCAGCGAATGCGATGCGTACGTCTCTCTATTCACAGCCGTTTGCTGATGCACGCGTGTTATCGGCGTCTGACGTGTTTCTCACGGGGCGTGGCGATGGTGACGCCGGCTTCGTGACGGATCCCGGCAGCGGGACCGTGACTGACGAAAGGGCTCCGTTGACAAGCGAGAAGGTGACCTTCAAATCCGTCGAAACTCAAAACGTGCCGCCCGGCGGAAGGAACGATCGGTTTCGATGGTTCGTTTACCTTCTCCCCCTCTCAAGAGGGGGAGGGAGCACCTCCCGGAGAATACAAATTCACCGTCGTTTCATTTTCCGAGAATTCAGGCGTCCTGGAGTACGACAAAGGACTCGGGATTGGTGGCGCATCGGCTATTCCCACCAAATACAACGACCCCACGACGCCGGAGCTCAAGCAGACCGTCGAGTCCGGCAAGTCCCTCAGCAACGTTACGTGGAACTCAATGACGAATAACGCCCAGCGGCTTCATCGGAAGAGGTGTGCATGAACATCGCTCATGCTGCCTGTCCGGTTATGGTTTGGCAGTGCGTCGTTCATGCCCGACGATTCGCGTCGATCTCGATGAGCAGGGGGGCAACGTCTGAAAAACAGACGGCCCCGGTTCCCGCCGCATCGCACCGCTTCAAGCGGGCGAATCATTTTCCCTCTGAAAATCGCAGCGGCTCACTCACCGCTATGATGAATTCCTACGATACCCAGCCTGGGGACATCTTCCATGGCGGGGACAAGTTGCCCCAACATCGACTCGATCTGCTCGAGTTGTCGTGTCAACGTCGTGCGTTGTGAGTTCCATTGTTCCTGCCAGTTCTGAAAGTGCGTTTGGACTTCATCTTGTCGATCGCAATTCTGTTCGAGACGTTGTTGAATGCGCACCAGTGAGTTTCCTAATCGAGTATGAAACAAGTTGCAACGTTTCGTCACGGCTGATTGAGTCCACGTCATGCATGTCTCCCAGGTAATATTTCGGGATGATATCGTATGAAGTATCAAGATGAATGTTCGCAGGTATGCATCTCGCGCGTGACCGTGAATGCGACCTGTCTAAGTCGTGTGGTAAAAACCACGCGGGTGAAATGGGGGTCATCAAGCGGGTGTGGGCACGTTCTGGCATTCGCCGACACGGGAGAGGAGATGCTCCCGAGCGGGCCAAAGTCAGATGAGGGAGTCTGCAAAACGTACCCACCAGCGAGCGACACTTTCAACCATTGATCACGAGCGACATCAGTACAGAAGTCACATTCAACTTGGTACCTGCTAGAGATCGTCCAGTCAATATGGGATACATGAGTCGAATGCGTATCTTTATGTGAGATTTCTGCTGGTTGGATATGAGAAGACTAGGAGAACAATTCGGGTGCGCACGATCGTTTTATTCCTTCGCTGTATCGCTCATATCTCGCATTTCTCCCGATCAATAATCTTTTTCTGTTAAGTCTTCTTCATGTCTTTAGCTGTCTTAAAGTTATTCTAGGGGTCCTGTAACGTCATGCGGTCGATTCTGCCGTTCAGTTCGTGATGTTTGCTGCAACTGTACGTAAAGTGCCGTCGATATAACCGGTACGACCCGTCCATCAAGAATATCCGCCGTAATCCAGACGACAGCATTACAACCGACGTCATGCCTGACGTCGGCAACGAAATGGACAGATCGAAGAGTAACGGGCCAAAAACATTTGCAGTATTACGAAGCCAGGGAGGGCTGAATGATGACGAAATGCATTCCGGTTATTGTATTGATGTCGTGCGTCTGCTTGGGATGTTTTCCCGGAGCAACGGTCACAAAGAACCCAACTCGCTGGAACAAAGGCATTCGGTATTATAGGCCGAAGCCGTATTTGTTTATTCAGCCGATTGCCGCAGAGACGAAGGTCACGACCGAAACTCAGGAAGACGCGACGGCAGTGCCGCCGAAAAAAGCAACAAAAACGACCGAAGCGCGAACTGGCGTCAGTGATCGTTTCGTAGAAATCAAACTCCAATGGTTGCCTGATTTTTCAGAAGAGTATGCGATTAAGGTTCATTCAGGTTTCGGAACAAATACGACGAATATCACGCTTGAAAACGGCTGGAACCTGACCGCTATCAATCAGACATTGGATTCTCAGACCGATGAAAATATCACAGCTGTTTCAAAGCTGATCGATTCGGTAGCAAGTGGAGTTGCAGGCGCCAACAAAAACCTCGATGGTCGGGCTGAAACAGCAAAGGCGCCGGATATCGTAGTGCGAGCCACCGACATTCCATTGGGCTATTATGAATCGGTGATCGCCGTTGATCCCTGTGGAAAGAAGCAGCTCTATGGGTGGCGATATGTGGGATTCATGCCCTATGGTGGATGTCCGGTCAGGCATCAGGTTTGGACCGTCAATGTTGCAGTGATGATTGCATCTACGGTTTAGTCTTTCGGGATGGAATAATGAGATTTGAAGAAATTACGTCTGTTTCCAAAGATAAAAATAAGGGACGGGCGACAATCAACGAGAAAGGCAGAGTGATCCCCGTCGCAAGTTCGACCGACGACGTCGAAACCGATCTTGCGATATCCGGTGCGCCCGATGTGCAATAGAGATAGGCGACATTGCAATTAACTCGGATCCCCGCAGTCATGCCGCTGCTGAATGGTTCTGCATTCAGCAGCGTTTTTATTGATTTTTCAGAAAAAGCACTGCTGACTCAAAGCTGTCAGCAGTGGCACCAGACGTTTGGTTCGGTTTTGTTCTAACTATTTCTCATTCGCTGGTACGACAAATCTCAAGACACGACGTGGTCGTTGTTCGAGTGCAAGTCCATCACCCCCCTCAACAACGGTTAGTTCTACCTCGCGACCGCGATGACTGTGCAACAGTCGGAATAGGTCCGTGAGCGACAATCGCGGAATGACGTCGCTGGTGCGAAACCCGGCACACGCCAGGATTCCCCCATCGTCGATCGCACGAAAGGCAACCGCCGAGCACTGACGCCCCTTCACGCGATAGTAGCACGCGCCGTGTCGAAACCCCAAGTCTCGTTCCAGCACCGGGCCGAGAAGACCTTGGTAATAGAACGCATTCGCGGCGGTGTATGCCAAAAATGCAAACACGGGGAAACTGATCCATGCCAATATCGATAAGAATATTTCCATCGTGTGTCGCCGAACGTCTGCGCCAAGTGCCCCGGTTGTGTCAGCCGGGTGATGGGGACTTACAGGACGGTAGTCTTGGGCCTGACAGGAAATCGAGCCACGGATAACGCCAGCAAAATGGCCAGAGTCCAAGAAAGACAGTCATTCCCAGTAAAATCGTGACCCACGATGAACAGCACCGCCACCGCACCAAGAGTGGACCACCGCATACGCATGATGACGGGATGCGTACTCATCAACAACCGGCGGCCGGTCACCGACCACTCGCCCGCGATTAGATTCAGAACGGCGAGAATGATTATCAAGACTGCCATCTGCCAAGCTTTCAGAGTGACCTGGCTCGTTAATAGATCGTATCAGGATATTGCCAGGGGCGCGCGGATACTGCACCGATAAACATTACATCCCCACAGCGCAGATTTGTCAATTCCTGGTTTTTGATCCCGAAGGGATCACAGCGATTAGCCGGCGGTTGAGCGAAGCGACACCGCCGGAAAAGTTCCCGATTCCCTACCGACCCTGAAGGGGTCGCAGCCTATCGAAGAACGTCCGGACTGCGACCCCTTCAGGGTCGATGGTGGTCTTTTATCGTAGACCGGTGGTTTCGCTGACGCTCAACCAACCGGCTAATGACTGCGACCCCGCCGGGGTCGGATGAATCGCAAATGCCGCAATATACTCCCTCCCTTTGCCCCTCGCTCCCCCGCCCCCTATAATCAGATCGTTAACTTCACCAACCGATCTGCCCGCCAACTGCTGGGGAATTGCTGACCATGACCGACCGACCTGCGACGCTGCGCGATTTGAAGGCCAGCGGGTATCGCTCTGAGGGCGTTAAAGACGAGATGCGGCGGAACCTGCTGCGGAAACTTCGCCAACGCGAACCGATCTTTCCCGGCATTCTTGGCTACGAACAAACCGTTATTCCGCAGGTGCAGAATGCGATTCTCTCGCGGCATGATATGCTCTTTCTCGGGCTGCGCGGGCAGGCCAAGACACGCATGTTGCGGTCGCTTATTTATCTGCTCGACGACGTGCTGCCGATCGTCGCGGGATCGGAGATTCACGACGATCCGCTCGCGCCGCTCTCGAAATACGCTCGTGATCTGGTTGCGGTGAAGGGGGACGACTGCCCGATCGACTGGATCGGCCGCGACGAGCGCTATCACGAAAAACTGGCGACCCCCGATGTCACCATCGCCGATCTCATCGGCGAGGTCGATCTTATCAAACACGCCGAGGGGCGGCCGCTCACCAGCGAAGAGGTGCTGCACTTCGGTCTCATACCCCGCAGTCATCGCGGAATCTTCTGCATGAACGAACTTCCCGATCTCAGCCCGAAAATTCAAGTCGGGTTGTTCAACGTGCTCGAAGAACGCGACGTACAGATCCGCGGATTTCCCATTCGTCTCTCGCTCGATTTGTGTATGGTCTTTAGCGCGAACCCCGAAGATTACACCAATCGCGGGCGCATCGTGACACCGCTGAAGGATCGCATCGGTTCGGTGATTCGGACGCATTACCCGCTCGATCGCGAAACGGGAATTCGCATCACCGACGAGAACGCCTGGACCGAGCGCGACGAGAGCATTCCGGTTTATGTACCAAACTTCATGAAAGAGATTATCGAAGAGACGTCGCGGTTAGCGCGGACGAGCCCGCACGTCAATCAGGCCTCGGGGGTCAGCGTGCGGATGTCGATTTCGAATTACGAAAATCATCTCTCGCACGCCGAACGGCGGGCCGTCACGCTGGGGGAACCGTCGGCGGTGACGCGGATTTGCGATCTGACGTTTCTCTCGGCGAGCTCGCGCGGCAAGTTGGAACTGACACTCACCGAAGAACCGGGCGAAGAAGATCGATTGATCGGCCGCATCGTCGAAGAAGCGGTGAAGTCCGTCTTCGATCAAAAGGGGAGTCCCAAGCAGTTTCGCAATGTGGTCGAACATGTCGAGGGAGGCAAGACGATCGAGACGGGCGATCATCTTTCAACCACTGACGCGATCAAACAGTTCGATGCCATTCGCGGGTTTCGTCAACAGATCGAAGATCTTGCTCAATTGCTCGAACCCGATTTGATGAAGAATTCGTCGGCCGATGTCCGCTCTCAACTTCTGGTGAGCGTCGGCGAGTTCATCATCGAGGCGTTGCACTGCCACAATCGACTCAATAAGAAGTCAAAACGACAAGGGTCGTCGTACGGTTCATGAACTCTGCCGATGCCAAAATCCGGGACCGGCGTCGAAACGCTTGCGACGTGCCGATCAATCAACCACCCTGTATCGTCTTGATTGCAAATGTGTCATCGGCTGGTAAGATATTATTTCCGGCAGGTCAATCCGATGGCAAACGGGGCAGCAAGGGGTGAATCGTAATGACACAAATTGCGCAGACACAATGGATGCGCTGGTCTGAAGTCCCGTGGTCACATGGGACCGAACCAGCTTCATCGGCACTTCAGATCTCTCATCGAATTCTGGAGTTATGTCACTCTGCTACCGATGAAATGGCATTCTGGAAGGCCGTGCTGCCAGAAATCGTCGCCGAGGTTTCGGCATCGTGGGGAGCGGTGTTCGCCAAGAGCATGTCGTGGTCGGTCTGGAGCGAAGCGGGGAGAACTCCGTTTCGCGATGTTCCTTATTCCTTTCTCGAAGATGCTCTCGATCGCGAATCGGGAGGCTTTTGCAAACTCGCCGAATTGACTAACGGCGGTGTAATCGGCATACCGGTTTCTCGGGGATCGGGGGAATCGGTTGTCCTTCTGCTCGCCGGCCGATTGATCGAAGCCGACTCGTTACCGTTGTCGTTGGCGATCGGCCGCGTGCTCGAAGATTGCCTGCCGATTTTGCATCGCGGCGAGGGACAGTTGCGACGGATCGAACGGCTGCGCAGTACGCTGCACATCGCTTCGACGCTTTCCTCCGAACATGAAACGCAACCGCTGTTGGAACTCATTGCCAAAGAAGCGACCCGGCTGCTCGAATGCGACCGCGCGAGTATTTTCATCTGGGATCGCGAGCATCATCAGGTCATCGCCTGTCCGGCGCTCGGTGTCGCCAAGGGGACGCTACGACTGCCTGATAATGCCGGCATTGTCGGAGAGGTGTTGCGGACTCAACAAACGGTGCAGGTCGACGATCCGTATCACGATTCGCGATTTAATCAAAGCGTCGACAAGGCGAGTGGATACGTCACTCGGAACCTGTTATGCGGTCCGCTTAAAGATGGTCAGGGAAAATTGATCGGTGCATTTGAAGCGATCAACAAGAATAAGGGATTGTTCACCGAAGACGATTACGAAAGTCTCGAAGAGCTGGGCATTCAGGCCGCGATCGCTCTACAGAATGCACGCGAGTACGAACAACTCACGCGTAGCCGGGCACAACTCGCGGCTCAAGTGACGCAGGGTGTGCAGATCATCGGTGAGAGCCCGGCGATCATCGCGCTGCGATCGACCGTCGATCGATTGGCGGCGACCGACTTGCCGGCACTGATTCTCGGCGAATCGGGAACGGGAAAAGAAGTCGTCAGCCAAGCGCTACATTACCATGGTCCCCGTTCAGCACATCCCTTCATTGCCGTCAATTGTGCCGCGTTGACCGATACCTTACTTGAAAGCGAACTCTTCGGACACGAAAAGGGGGCGTTTACCGACGCACACGAAGCCCGTCAGGGGAAGTTCGAACTCGCTGAAGGGGGGACGTTGTTTCTCGATGAAATCGGCGATATGAGTTTGAACGGCCAGGCAAAATTGCTGCGGGTTTTAGAGCAGAAAACCGTAACCCGTGTTGGCGGTTCGCAATCGATACCGGTGAATGTGCGTGTCGTCGCAGCCACGAATCGCCGATTAAGCGAGTCGGTTCGTGATAAGAAATTTCGCGAAGATCTGTACTACCGCTTGAGTGTGGTGACGCTCGACCTGCCTGCGCTGCGCGATCGTCCGGAAGATATTTTGCTGCTCGGCGAATTCTTTCTTGAGAAATTCTGTCAGCAGGCGAATCGACGGCGACTGACGATTTCGGCAGAAGCGAAGAAGCGGTTGCAGGCCCACGGCTGGCCGGGGAACGTTCGAGAACTGCGAAATCTGATGGAACGGTTGGCCTTCTTGACGAATCACGATCAGGTCGAGGCCGACGACCTGGCATTTATCATCAGTCCCGAACGCGATTCATCACTGGATTTCTCCGGCAACATGGGACTCGCCGACGCCACGAAAAAGTTTCAGCAGGAATTCATTCGTCGCAGCATCGGTCGTATGCGCGGCAATATGAGCGAAGCGGCACGTTTGCTCGGGCTGCACCGTTCGAACCTGTACCGCAAAATGCGACAACTCGAAATGACAGAAGCCGCCGACTTATCGGATGACGACAACGACGATTGAGCCGTGTGTTTCAAAAAATCCCGATGGACCATTGCAGTCCATCGGGAGGGTTGGATGTCAAGGCAATGTCATAGGTGTTCGACATAACTTCTTTCTTCGTCGAAACGGAAGTGGTTACCAGCAGTTGTTAAAGTTGTTGTAATAGCCACCGCCATAACCGAAGCCGTTACCGTACCCGTAGCCTCGGTAACCTCTGCCGTAATTGAACTGCAAGGTCACTCCCGAGCGCGGACGGTATCCGTTCCCGTAATAGTTTCCGCGGTAGCGGAAGTTGTTGTTATACCCCCCGCGGTAACCGCGATTCCAATTGTGGGAATGCCCATGATTATGGCCACGGTAATTCCCGTGACGGTGAGGATCGGCTTTCGCCGTTGCAGCAAAACCGCCGAATGCCAGACCTCCCGCCAATGCTGCGACCAACAGTAACTTGTTCATGATGTCCTCCTTATGGGCCATGTCGTAACTAATGAGAGGGATCGATGCGAGACAATCCGTTTCGAAATCCGCCCCATAACACATCAGGAATAAAGCACAGGGGATACCGAACAGCACGATCTGAAAAAACTCACACAATTATTATTGCTAACTATTGATATCAAATAGGTTACGACTATTGATCAAAACGAATGACGAAACGTCCTGTGATCTGAGTTGTCGCGTACTCGATATATCTGTAGTCATTACGACTACACAATCGGTGGTCGGAACCGGCCGTTGATGACTTGCGTCTTTACCAAACCCAGAAACAGAGCAATCCCCAGAGGAATCCGTTGATTCCACTGGGGATTTCTGATGGATTAAGGATCACGCTAATAGATGCCATCCCCACGCGATTGAATGTTCAATCGGTGAATCACTACTACCAACGGTATCTCGGCGAGTAGTAATACCCCGGGCGGGAGTTCCAATATCCGCCATAATATCCGGGTGAGTAATAGTAATTTGAGTTCCCCGGATAGCTGTAATTAAAGCGGAAATACACTCCGCCGCGCGGCCTCACGTAGCGGTTATTGTAGCGGTAATATCCGCGATTCCAGTTTCTTCCGTTGTAGTGCCCGCGGTAGCGGAAATGTCCGCGGCGGTGGGCATCTGCCTGGTCCGTCAGGCCTGTAAACAACAACCCGCACGAAATGGCCGCGACTGCAAGTAACTTCTTCATCGCTTTTCCTCCTTAGGCCCTGTCGTGTGACAGAAAACGTACGATGTCGATTCCGCCTCGCATCGGAATCCACGTCTATTTGACATCCTATTCAACTCAGAAAACGAGTCTGCTGGGAAATCGTCGATCCCAATCGAGCCGTTACTCCATAAGCCATATCTAATAAATAACTTATGAAAACAACCGTAGAGGAGCTCTCGAACTCGTCAATTGGTGCCGCAGGGAACAGGCTTGCTCCTGGCTCGGTCCTTCGATCAACGATTCGACGCACGACACGGTGTGTCGCTTGAAGTTTTCAGATTCCCGTTGACATGAGTTCCAAGAGAGCGTAAACGGTTCTCTTCACGCCGATAATTTTGCACCAAATCGAGAGATCGCCCATGCCACGGAAGGTGTGCGAAATGTTTTCTGATGCAACCTACGCGAACAGCAGTGAACTCGCTTCTCTGCTTCGGCTGCCAATTTTAAGGACGTTGTCGACCGGCTTTCTATTCTTGACCCTGACATTATCGTTCGCCGGTTGCAGCCAAAATGACGCAAACCATTCCGCCGACGGCCTCGTCGACATCGACGGTATCGAAACCGATGACGTTGAAAACAGTAAACCGGCGCAGGATGCCGATGAATCGGTTCCCGAGCACCCTTCACGTTTGGCTAAATTCGAAACCGAGCCCGCACCGATTCCTCTGAAGCAGCCGGTCAATCGCGTGAGCAGTACGATCCCACGTCCCGCCGCCGACCCGGCTGAAGAGGTCTTTCAGCGATTGATCGACGCCCGGAAAAATTCCAATCCCACCGACTGGGAACAGTCTGAACGGGAGCTGGAACAACTCGGCAAGTCGGCTGTGCCGGTTCTGGTGAAAGGTTTGCAGTCTCCCGATGTCGATATGCGCGAACTTGCCACAATGTGGCTGGTCCGTCTCGGTCCGGAAGCTGAAAACATCGAGAACGATCTCGCATCGGTTCTGGACGACGAATCCGACTTTGTACGAGTCAACGCGGCGTCGGCGTTGTCGCATCTACCGGATCATGCCGATCGCGTCATTCCTATCTTGACGCAATTGCTTGAACATCCGGAATTCTCGGTGAAAATCACCGCCGCAACGGCTTTAGGAAACGCTGGAGAACTCGCCTCGAGTGCCGTTCCGGCATTGGCCGCATCGTTGCAGGGTGAAGAAGACCTTCAGTTAGCCGTGTTGTCGACATTGAGTCGAATCGGTCCCGCCGCGGAATCGGCACTGCCGTCGATTGCCACCTTGTGGCAGACCACATCATCGGAGATGGTAAAAGCGTCTGCCGAAGAAGCGTACCGGACCATTCAAGGTGAGTCGAAATAACCGATTTCAACCGACGGTCGAACAGAAACGGTAATAGATCTCACTGGCGAGATCGAGTTCTTTGATGTCGAGCCATTCATCGACTGTGTGGGCCTGATTTATCGAACCGGGACCGAAGACCATCGCAGGCATCCCTACGGCGGAAAATCGCGATGCGTGTGTGCCATAGGCGACGCCGAGTTTACGGCGGGGACCGGCAAGCGGAGCGATCTGCTCCATCAATCGATCGCTCCACTCCCCGTTGTTCGAATCATCGAGCGAGCAACCGACGATCCACGGCGGGAGCATCTCCACATCGAACGTCAACCGGCTTTTCAAAAACGTTGCAACGTCGTCGATGACTCCCATGCCATCTTCTCCGGGAATCACGCGACGATCGATTTCGATCGTACAGACATCGGGGACCGTATTGACGCTGATTCCTCCTTCAATACGACCGACCGAGAGTGTCGCCGCGCCACACAGAGGATGAGGTTTCACCAGCGTTTCGAGCTGCGCGTTATATTCGTCGAGGGCCAGAAGCACTTGCGCCATGCGATAAATGGCGTTAATGCCGTCTTGCGGCCGCGAACTATGGCAGGCTCGCCCCGTCGTCTTGATCTTCCAGCGCGTGGCCCCGCGATGGGCAACGACAATATCGAGATCGGTCGGCTCGGCGACAAGGGCAACGTCGGGGGCTTTCGGAATCAACTTGCTCGAACGGCCCGGTTCGGTCCAGAGTTTCACCAGATCGCAGATTCCCAGAACCGTTGCTTCTTCGTCGCACGTACACGACATGATCACATTCGCCGCGTTTGCCGGCTTTTCGAGAACTAGCCGTGCGAAAGCGGCCAGCATCGCCGCCATGCCCCCCTTCACGTCGCACGAGCCGCGACCGTAGATCTTGCCGTCGCGAAAGACGGGTTTGAACGGATCGATCGTCATGCCGTCGACGGGGACGGTATCCTGATGGGCATCCATAACGATTGTTGATTGTGCATCAGGGGCATCGAACCGGGCAATGACATTGTCGCGCCCGGGAACAACAGGAATGCGTTCGTACGGTACCCGAAGCTGCTCGAAAAACCGGCAGAGGTAGTCGGAGACGCGCCCTTCGAAATATTCAGGCCCGGTCAGATCGCGGCCCATCGGGTTCACGCTGGGGATCGAAATCAAATCCTGTAAGATTGCAAGCGGTTCCATAGTCGGCGGGTGCTTTCGTCCTGATTTAGGCTCAATGTGTTCGTTGGTTATGGCGTATCGTATCGCGAATTCGACTTTGAGGAAACTATGCTACGGGCAAGGATGTCGACCGTTTTTCCACGAAAGAGAGGGTGCATCCGTTAAATGGTGGAGGTCATTCGGGTATCCGGGACAGCTTTGTGTCCCGGTCGCTTGGCGACAAGAGGATTTCTCAGCCGAGGTCTTCGACCTCGATCCGGCCTCACAGAGGCCAGCTACAAATGCATAACGAAAGGGACCGGTTTCTTACTCGTGTCTTGCGGAGACGATGTCCGACAGCACATAATCGATTCATGACGACCACGCCCACCAATGCCGGCAATTCGAACAGCGACGGAAAAGTCGAAATCAATCGGCCGCTGATCGCCGCGCTGGCGGTCGTCTGCCTGTTGATCGGTGCGATCTGGTGGTATCTCACCGTCGGCGATCAGATGCCCATCTGGCCGGGCGTCTTCATGCGTATCGGCATGTTTCTGGGTGCGTTGTGGGTTGCACTTCCGACAAGAACTCGCCCGGCGGCATGGGCGAAAGTTTCACCCTGGACATTCGCCGGGCTGTTTCTCATCATCTTGATGTTTGCCCGCAATCCGCGTATCGCGATTACCTGGTTGCGCGTGCTGGTGCCGCTGCTGGCGGTGGTCAGCATCCTCACGTTGATACTACGGCCCAAGCCGAAAGATCGCCCGCAACATCGGCAGTGACTTCAAGGGCGATTTGCCGTTCTCTCTCGCGAGGGGCTGCGAAGTCTCTCCGGTTCGCGCTCGATTGATTCTTGCGGCTGATCGACCTCGGCATCGACCTGCCGCAGGTCCGCTGAGATCGTTTCCATTCGATTTTCGCGCAACCAGTCGGCATAAACTTTCGCCGTGATGTCGATGAGCTCGGCCCGGCGAACTTTGACGACACCATCCATCTGGCGGGCGGTCTGTTCGACCCAGCCCGGCTGATGGGTCATTGCCATCGACATCATGTGAATGAAGACGCTGATGTCGTGAAAGTTGCGATCGATGATGACGTTACTTAACGGCGAAATCAGGATCGCTGCGGCTTCGACGGTTTGCGACGGCAGCGCGACGAACAAATCGGCTCGATGCCTGATGACCGATTCTCCCGACTTGCCGGTGCGGTATTCCGACTGGAGATGGATGAGCGCCTTTGCGGTGATCGGCTTGGGGAGGAAGGGAGTTTTGTATGTTCCTTCGCACAAGATCAGGTTTTGCGAGGGACTGCGGTACAGCACATCGATCGTGCCGACCGTTCCATCACCCGCGTCGGCTTCGAAGTTGTCGCGACCGGTTTGAAACATCTGAAACTGCGAGATTTTCATCACCCGCCAGATACTGACCGCGACATCGGGATGATTCGTAAAATAGCGATAGGCGTCGTGATGCGTCTCGAATTCATAGGTGGGGAGCTGCCGAAACAGGCTGATGTTATCGAGTATTTCGTCGACCTCCCGGCGATTCTTCTTCGAGAGCTTGTGATACGGCAACCGTTTGATACAGCGGGTGCGAACGTCGCTCGACGACGTTCCCGGAGTGAGTGTCTTCATTCGGGCGTTGTCCGATGACAGCGGTTTTGCCGACGATTCGCGATCGCTGCGCTCCGCCCCTTCGAGCGAGAACCCCATCACGGTCGTCAAACCGCATCCCAGAAGAACGATGATCCAACGACGACATGTCACATCGGCGGGGACTGGCATGTCTTTCTCCTCTCCGGCGGCAAACGGGTCATGACGAATAATGGGTGCTGCACGACGACTCACGCGACGCGGTCATCGCATGAAATACGGCATTCATGGAACCGGCAATTAAACAACGGGCAGTATATTCGGTGACGGCACGCGGAACGATGTCCGGGTCGACAAGACATAGCTCCGTCCTGCGCCGTCACCTTTTGATTTCATGTGTGGATTCGAACAAATTGAGAGTACGACGGAACTGGGACGAATTTCAAAATGCGCGGAGGAACGATCTTTCTTTTGTTCGCCAGGCGGCGTCCGACCCGCATCTTGCGGAAGCGGCGGGCGAGGTGGTGCAACGGGAGCGGTCGGTGGGGGCAAATCGAGGCGTTCGCGTTCTTCGGTCTGGCCGTTGTCAACATCGATCTCGTCGTAGTCATCGGTCGAGAGATCAACGCAATCGGTGTTACAGTTTCGATTGCAGCCGTTGCAGCGGCACCAGAAACGGTTAAAGGCCGATTGACACCAGTCCGGTTTTCCAATGCGATTGAGATCCCAGGTTGGCCGATAAAAGCAATCCATTTCAAGATCGCGATCGGTCATGTCGTCGATGGCATCGGCATAATACCGGGTCAGCATTGAGCACTGGCAGCCGGCCAGCCCCCAGAACAAGAGCGCAGCGGCCCATTTGGATTTCGCGCGTAACATCCCCCCCCCTGACTGACCCGCCGGATGTGATACCGCATCGCAAAAATGCCGAAACATCACAGATGACAAGGACTTATCCCTTGCCAGCACCTTGCAGATTTCGGTTTTTCGCTCGATACCACATCACCGCACCGGGACAATTTGCTCAGACGAACTGAGCCACTGATTACAAATCGTCTCAAATCGCTGGTGAACTTGAACGATTGTGATGAATCGAGCGCGTAATCCGATAACGCGAACTGGAGTGACTATGACGCCACTCGACGGATTTAAAAAATGCGAGCCCGTTCGTGCAGCGCTATTTCGACTGTGGTCGTATTCCTACGCAGCGTCATCACGAAAGTGTGCCGACGCCTGGGGATGAAACCAGATCACGACAGGCACCAGAACAACAATCAGCACGCCGAACAGATGGCTGATGGGGAGATTCCACTGTTGAAAACAGGCCATCCCCGCAAAATAAAACACAGCGGAAAGGAGTATGAACATCCAGTTGATCAGATTCATGGCGCCGATCATTCTTCCCTTCTGAGTTTCGGGAGGCCTTGTCTGAATGAAGACCTGCAAAGGCACGATAAAGAAACCCGCAGAAACACCGAGCGCCAAAAATGCCAGCCGCGAGAAGAATTCAACCCAGCTTTCACAAAACATCAGATCAGCAAACGGTACGGGAGGTCGCACGTCGGGGTTGGTGACCATATCGGGGGCCTGCAACCCCAAAATCAAAAGCATCGTTAATGAGACAATCATGCCCCAGGTCCCCCAGGTCACCAGTCGAAAATTAATGCGATGCCCAGAAAGCCGTCCGGCGAGCAGGCAACCAACGGAAATCCCGCCGGCGATGAAGACCCCGAACATACTTGTCCGCACGTCGCCAACCTGCAATTGCAGCTTTCCATACGAGTTTAGAACTTGCTGTACGACACCTCCGACAAACCAGAATAGCGACGCGACGATCAGAACAATGATCAACACCCGATCGCGTTTGAGGTAAAGCAACGTCTCCTTAGGAATGGCAAGTGCATACGGCTCGAATCTCAGTTGCGGCGAAACCGCCTTCGTCCGTCGAATCAGCAGGGACGTCAAGGTACCGAAAACGGCAATTCCCATTCCGATGGCGCTGACGATCCAAAGGTCGCCGCGAAACCATTCCTTCGAGAATCCCGCAGCGGCCATGCCAAGTATGATGGCCAGAAATGTCGTCATCTGAATCGCACCATTGACGACAGGCAAATCTTCTTCGCGAAACAAGTCGGGAAGAATTCCATACTTGGACGGGCCGAAGACCGCGCTCTGGGCACCGAGCAGACACAGCACAACCATCAGCAAAGTAAGCCGTAAGCCGGGGTCATCGTGGCTCACGAAGAACGTCAGCATTGCCAGCGCGGCGATGGCAATCTCAGCCGCTTTACACCAGACGATAATCCCGCTCTTACTTAACCGGTCCGAAAGATAACCCGAAATTCCCGACAACAACACGAACGGCAACGTAAATAGCCCGACGGCTTTCGGCTGATAATCGGTTTGCGCGACCGTGATGTAATCGATACAGAGCAGCAGAACAAGCTGCTTGAACAGATTATCGTTGAACGCTCCGAGGAATTGTGTAATCGTGATCCCCCAGAACGACGGATCACGGGAAAGTCGTGGGACGTCCACGGGAGAACGGGATGCAGAAACCGGCGCAGTCGATTCGGTCATCGTGACGAGATCCTGACAGCGTGTTGATGGTAACGGACGTCGGACAGTTGGCGAATGATAGTCGCGAACGGCGAAAATATCAGCCCACGCGATCTCATTCCACCGGCTCGGCGGGAATCTGTTTCCCCTGCGGATCGCTTTGCGGTCGATCGAGTTCCGATTCGAGCGCCTCACGCAGCGCCGGATCGAGATAGTGCTCGACCCACTCAGCGGTCGCATGCAGATGGACGTCGGGTAATTGCAGATGCCGCGCCATGTAACTTTCCCACAGCCGGTGCGAACGCACGATCGCTTCGGCGAGGGATGTCCCTTTCGCCGTCAGCAGAACTTCACCCTGCTGTTGCACCACCAGGCCGAGTTGTTTCATTCGGACGAGCGCCCACATCGTCAATAATCGCTGCTTCCAACGCAGCGACGGATCGAAGACGAGAGCCTGTTTCGAGGGTGGCTCGCGAGTTTCTTGGGATCGATAGATCGTGCCCAGGACATCTTCTGCGATAAATCGCAACTGCAGTTGCCAATGATAAAACAGCTTGCTCAACACTCCCTTTCGGGGGGAAAAAAGCAAGGCTCCGAAAAAACAGATTCCTGCGACACTCGCCATCATCCCCGCCGTGCGGGCACCATCGACTTCGGGCCAACCCATTCGTGAAAACAAGATCGGCGGCACTGTGAGCGCAAAAATGTGCCCGAAAATCGCGCAGAATCCAGCGAGGAACAACGACCACAGCACCATAAATGGCAGCCGGTCGGAGAGCAGAAACGCCGTCGCCGGCGGCACGATCAGCATCGCGATCACGAGAATATTCCCTACGCTCTCAAATGCAGCGACTAACGTTGCCGATGTGGCGATCAGCAACACCATGTTGATCACTCCGGGACGCAGACCGAGCGTATCCGCGAGCTGCGGATCGAAACTGCTTAATCGCAGTTCCTTGAAAAACAACAGAACGAGCAGGCCGTTGACAAGTAACATGCCGCCATTGACGATCGCAGATCGGGGAATACCCGTCGTACCAACCGTGTCGAGCACGGCGGTTTCTTCCATCCCGAACAACACACAGTCGGCATCGATATGAATATGATCGGCAGCCAGACGAATCAGCAGCAACCCGGCGGCGAACAACGTGGTATACACAACGCCGAGCGCCGCAGAACTTTCGGTTCGGCCGATCCGTTTGACAGCATCGGCAAGCACGGCTGTGATCATGCCAATGATGATCGCCCCGGCAAAGATCGCTGCTTTCTGAATCGCCGGATAACTCGAAGGCAAAATCCAGCCGCCAACCAGCAGGGCATGGGAACCGAGAAACCCCAGCACGATCCCCAGAAGCACCGTATGACTCAGCACATCCCCGAGCAGGCTTTGCCGGCGTAGTACGAGAAAACACCCGGGGAGCGCGCAAGCCATTGCCGACAGTGCCGCCGTCACCACAATCCAGGTGTCAAAGGAACTCCAGTCGGATAGGTAAGTCCAGAATTCAGCGACCATGACGGCTCTCTTCCGGTTTCTCACTCATGATCAACGTTCTTCCCTTCCCCCACCTGTCATCTCGGGCTGCAAGGGATGCGGGCTTTCCGGCACGTTTACCACGTCACGCGGTTCATTCAACAACCGCGTGAGTTCGTCCACGACATCCGGGGCCAATACGTGTTCAATCCAGTCGGCACCGCGATCGACGTGAGACGGCGCAACGTCCGCATAATGAATGAGGTACATTTCCCACAACCGATGATTCCGCACGATCCGACGCGACTCGGCGATCGCTCCCTGCGTCAAGCGATATCCTCCATCGGGGAGTGACACAATCAGTTCGTGCCCGACGGCTTTCGTCAACAATCGATTCCAACGTCGCTCGCTCCAGTTGCGGTATGCCAAGAGTTGCGGCACGGTAATCACAACGTCAATCAGTTCGCGAGGCTGTCCGCTGTTCTCTTGAGAGATGGACAGCGATTCTGCCGCTTCGTAACAGGCTCGAAGCAAATCGGCCCGTTCGACGCGCTGTCGCAGTTGGATTGCATGCCACCATTTCCAGAACAACCCGCGACGAAGGCCAAGCAGAAGACTGACGAAAAAAAACAGCGAACCCATCAGCACGATCACGGCACCGGTCGCCATGCGAGGAAATAACGCACTGAGGAGGACGCCAAGATAACAACTTGCTCCCCCCAGAATCGCCGAGGTCAGGGTGAGCCAGCCAATGCGATCGGTCCAGAACCGCGCCGCGGCCGAAGGGGTCATCATCAGCGCGACAACCAACAGTAACCCGGCACTTTGCAACCCGATGACGGTGACGCAGACGACCAGTCCCATCAGCAGCAGATCGAGCCGTTTCGTCGGCCACCCTTGTGTTTCTGCGAAATCCTCGTCGAAACAGAGAATGACCAGTTCTTTGAAAAAAAGTAGTGCCAGCAGCACGACAATTCCGGCGGAGACTCCGATCAGTACGACGTCGTCGTAAACCATAGATGCCGCTTTGCCGAATATATAGTTTTGCAGCCCCGCCAGTTGTGCGGAAGGAATTTGCTGCACGATCGAAAGTAACATCGCTCCGAATCCGAAAAACAGGCTGAGGACAATTGCCAGCACGGTTTCTTCCTTGAGCTTCGTGAATCGGCGGACGAGATTGGCACAGCCCATACCGATCAGGCTGGAGATAACCGCGCCAATCAGCAACGTCGAAGTGACGCGGCCGGCTCCCGGATCGATCGCTTCCCCGACAAGAAACGCGATTGCCAGACCGGGGAGCGCGGAGTGGCTGATGACATCTCCCGCCATCGCCCTGCCACGCAGTAACAGAAACGTGCCGATGACACCCGAACAGACACCGAGCAACACCGTCCCCACCAAAACAACGCGGGTATTGTAATCGCGCAGAAGCACCACACGGACGAGCTGATCCCACTCGGGAAGCGAAAAATCAGGACGGCTGAGCGTCGTCCGCGTCGGCGGAATTTTATTTTTCTCCTGCGCGGACGTCATGCGAAACGTACCGATGACGATGAACAACGCCATCAACAGCCTTATACCGGTCGACGACATCAGCGGGTCTCCGGAACGGCGATTCGTTGACCGACCTGATCGAGCAAGGCGAGTTTTCCTCCGTATGTTTTTCGCAGGTTTTCAACCGTAAAAACATCCTCGGTAGGTCCGGCGGCAATAAGATGCAGGTTGAGCAGAAGAACGTCGTCGAAATATTCGGTGACCGTCTGCAAATCGTGATGCACGACCAGGGCCGTCTTTCCCTGAGTCTGTAACTCTCGCAGCAAATCGACAATTGCCCGCTCAGTCGCGGCGTCCACACCGGTGAACGGCTCGTCCATCAGATATAAATCGGCCTCCTGCACGAGAGCCCGCGCAAGAAAGACGCGCTGCTGCTGTCCTCCCGAAAGTTGACTGATCTGCCGGCGGGCGAACGCGGCCATGCCGAGCCGATCGAGGGCCTGCATGGCGAGTTCTTTGAATTTTTTCGTAACGGGCCGGCACCAGCCAATCTGTCGATAGAGTCCCATCGCAACAACATCAAGCGCGCTGACGGGGAAATCCCAATCGACGCTGCCGCGCTGCGGCACGTAGGCCACGCGGTTCCGTTGCTGCCGATAGGGTTGTCCGAAAAACTGCACCACTCCCGAGACGCGGGGAACGAGATCGAGAACGGCGCGAATGAGCGTGCTTTTTCCCGCCCCGTTCGGCCCGACGATCGCCACGAGCTTGCCAACCGGGGCATCGTAATCGACGTTCCACAATACCGGCTTGCGATCGTATGCGACGGTCATGTCGTCGATGGTCAAAGGCGACGTTACAGGATGTTCGGGTGGAGTGCGTGATGTGGCGGCATCGGTGGACATGGAATACTCATGGATTTCCCGTTCTCCAGGCTTTACCTGGGAACGACTGGATGTCTTTGTTTCACATAGCTCTGATCGTGTCAGTTGTCGAGTCGACTACTTCACGGGTTTTAACTTCCCTTGAAATCCCGTCTCAGGAGCTTCGCCTCCCAGCGATCGTGCGATTGTCGTCGCATTGTGATCGATCATGCCGATATACGTTCCTTCGTAGGTACCGGCGACCCCCATCGCGTCGGAAAACAGCTCGCCGCCGATGTGAATGTCGACTCCTTTTTGGCGCACTCCCTCGACAACCGCTTGTATGTTCTTCGGTGGAACGCTCGACTCGACGAAAATCGCCTTCAACCGACGCTCGGCGATGTACTCGACAAGACGGTTGACGTCATCGACACCCGCCTCGGATTCGGTTGAGAGCCCCTGCACCGAGCGGATTTCGATATCGTACGCACGGGAAAAATACTCGAACGCATCGTGGGCCGTTACGAGCACGCGCTGCGTCTTTGGAATCGATGAAATGACCCCACGAACGTAATCGTCAAGCTGCTTCAATTCGACGCGATAGGCATCACAACGTGAACGGTACAACTCGGCGTGAGGAGGATCGAAGTCGGACAAAATGCCGGCGACATTTTCGACACACTCGCTCCAGGCCGAGACATCCATCCAGACGTGAGGATCCCAATGCCCCGCGAATGACGGAGGCTCGAGCAGATACTTTTCGTCGATTCCTTCCGTCACCGGGAAAACCGGCTTTCCCGAACGCCCGACGCTGACGAACGTGTCTCCCATACGACCTTCGAGCATCAACCCGGAATAGATAACCAGATCGGCGTTGAAAAGTGCCTTCACATCGTTTCGCGAAGGGCTATGCAGGTGCGGATCGACGGATGCTCCGATGAGGCCGTTTACGTCACCCTGCTCACCCGCGATCTGCTTGACAATATCGGTGACCATTCCTGTTGTGGTAACGATCCGGATCGGATACGGCCCGTCGTATGTCGCACCGGTAACGCTCGCCACACGAGAGGATGCCGACGGCGGATCCGATTGTCCTGAATCGCAACCGACGATGACGGCCAGCAGAAGCATAGCACCGATGGTGCCATGTCGCCGCCGGACCGTTATCCCCGAAGTCTCTGAATTGAATTTCGAACTCGTGCTGTTATTCATATGTGTCTCGCCGATAACTCCCATACATCAAATTGTAGCCTATGCTACATATTATGCCATACCGGGGGCGATTTGAAAAGACCGGCGAGTTAGCAGTCCATTGAAAATGAGGGATGATCAAATCGTGTGTGCCACGGGTGGCTTGTCCACCCCTGTTATTTCGATGTCTCACAAGCACACTGTCAGACAAGCACACTGCCGGACAAGCCGGCAGTACCACCCTTTTTTCAACACGCTGTTAGGGGCGCAAAAGTCTGCTAATTCAGGCGAATCAGCGTGCAGCCAGCGATTCGGCAGAGAGCTTTTCGTGAGCCGAGAGAATGAGATGTTCGGTCTCTTCCCAGCCGATGCAGCCGTCGGTGATCGAGATGCCATAGGCGAGTTCGGCGGGTTTGCTCGTCAACTTCTGGAGACCCGGCAGGATGTTGCTTTCGAGCATCAGGCCGATGATCGTATCGTTTCCTGCCAGTCGCTGTTCGATGACGGCATTCCAGACTTCCGACTGCCGACGATAATCTTTGTTTGAATTGGCATGACTGCAATCGACCATGAAGCGAGGTGAGAGTCCGGCCTTCGTGAGTTGCTCGGTGGCAATCTTCAGATCGTCGGGCGAGTAATTGGGGCCGGAACGTCCGCCGCGGAGAATCAAGAAACCGACGGGATTCCCCGTCGTGTTGACGATGCAGGTCCGACCATCGGAATCGATTCCCAGGAAACAATGAGGACTGCATGCCGCCTGCATGGCGTTAATGGCAACGTCGAGATTGCCGTCAGTTCCGTTCTTGTAGCCGACCGGCATCGACAGTCCGCTGGCCATCTGGCGATGCGTGGGTGATTCGGTCGTTCGGGCCCCAATTGCGGCGAGCGCGATCAAATCGGCAATGTACTGCGGGGTGATCGGTTCAAGAAGTTCGGTAACCGAGGGAAGTTTCACTCGTGTGACTTCGAGAAGAATCTCGCGAGCGAGCCGTAACCCCGTCGACACATCGAACGTATCGTCAAGATGCGGGTCGTTAATGAGACCTTTCCAGCCGAGTGTCGTGCGCGGTTTCTCGAAATAGACACGCATGACCAGCAGGAGCTGGTCAGAGACTTTTTCGGCGAGTTCCGATAACCGGCGTGCGTAATCCAACGCAGCCGCTTTGTCGTGAATCGAACAGGGTCCGACGGTGATGATCAGCCGTTTGTCTTCTCCGGCGAGAATTTTGTCGATTTGATCGCGCCATTGCGTGACCAATAAGGCATCGTCATCGGAAGCGGGAAGTTCTTCGCGCAACATTTGCGGCGAAGGAAGCGGGATCGTTTCCCGAATGTGGATATTTTGGGTCTGAGGCATGATTGATTCTCTCGGCAATTGATGATGAATCGAACGTTATCGAACACTGTCACGTCCGATTTCTGGTAAAAGCGTGGAGTTGACCTAATTTTGCAACGGAACTCCGACCGTGTTATTTTAACGCGGTTAAGGATGGTTGTCAGCGGGGCGGATTTTGAAAATCGGCTGGAAGTTGAAATGAAGCAATGACGGTGCTCGACAGCATAGCCTTTTGTACATATTTTCTATAACTTTTATTGGAAAAGACTTCCCCACGTTGCACCGGAGTATCGACGTGATCAATTTCCATCCTGGGTATGGGACGATTCTGTATTGTTGTTTTGACCATCAAGAAGAGCCGGAGATGATCAAGACGCGTCCCGTAATTGTCGTCTCAAGAAAAAATGGAAATGTGAAGTTATGCACGGTGATACCGCTTTCAGGAACCGAACCGGTTCCTATTGAACCTTGGCATCATGCGTTGAACCTTGAAAAATTGCCGAGGCAGTTGCAGAAAAATTCGAATGGGTGGTGGGCAAAATGCGATTGCGTCGCATCGGTGTAAACACCGGTCAGAAAATGTAGCACCCGTCGGAGCAAAAACGTAGCGCTGCTTCTGAGAGGTTCG
>JAQCEJ010000190.1 GCA_027618475.1 Planctomycetota bacterium
GTGATACCACTCACGCTGAGGCCATGATGAGTATCAAAGCGGTGAACCCGAGCGGCCGATCGGGCGTTTTCATAAAGCAAAGATCTCTGGCGGCCGCCGGGTTACCTTAAACGTTATCCGATCACGAAGCATCACAACTGGCACTACGATGAAACTGCTTCTGATGCTCGAAGATGACCATGATCGCATCCGTCGATTCAGAGCGATTGTTGCCCGCCATCACCCAGACGCAGTCCTGAAGATCGCGCGAACTGCACCTGACTTCAAAACTGAATACTGGTCGCTGAACGACACGCCTGACTTGATCTGTCTCGATCACGACTTATTCACTGACTCACCGGATGAACCAGATCCCGGTGATGGCCGCGACGTTTCTGCATTCTTGATTACTCGGCTGGCAAAATGTCCTGCACTAATACATTCGACAAACGCCCATGCCGCTGACTCAATGATGTTTTCGATGCGTGACGCCGGATGGACAGTTGATCGAATTGCACCGATTGGAGATGATTGGATTGAATCGTACTGGTATCCTGTTGCTCTGGAGATGATCGAACGCGGAACAGACAGTAACGACTCGATCAAGATGTGACCGCTGAATATCGGATAACCAAGCGGTGAACGGGAGCCGGCGGGGTGGCCCAGAGACTTCACAACGATAGAATCGAATACACTTCTTGGGGGTGGCCCACACGCTCCTGCGTGTGGGTGCCTTTGGCACAAGAAGCCTGTGTGTGGCTCACGATGAATGATTGATGTCCGAAGAAACAATGATCACTCATCATGAAAAAGTTGCGTAGGCTGGGACCAGTCCCAGCCTACCTACCTCACGAGGCACTTATTTCCCGGCGTCTTTCTTCCGGTCGGCGAGTTTTTTCTTGTACTCGGCGACAACGCCGGCGGGGTCTTCCTGAAATGCCTGCAAGCAACCGGTGCAGCAGACGTAGTACGTTTCCCCTTCGAACATCACTTTCATAGAACCGTAGCCGCCGGTGACGAGACATTCGGGTTCTCCGGCACCGGGGTCGGCGAGTCGGGTTCCTTCGCGCGTGTAACCGACTTCGGCGACGCGGCTGTAAAACGTCTGACCCGCCCGGCGTTTTTCGTGCAGGACGAGCGTTCGTTTTTCATTGAGGAGTGTAATCGTCAGCCGATACCCTTCCTCCTCTTCACCGGTGGTTGTTTCAAGGACCAGCTTTTTCTCGTCGAGTTGACCGACATATTGGCGTTCGGTTTCATCGGGGGAGACGACGGCGAGCGTGAATTGATTCTGCTTCGGATCGAATGAGAGAATTCCCTGTTCGATCAGTTTCCCATCTTTGACCTCGTAGCGAATGCCGAGGGGACTGGCGTCGAAATCCCAGACCCACTGAGCCGATTCTTTCCAGGCACCGCTGGTTGAATTTCGTTTGGTCATGCCGACGCCGCGCCATTCTCCGATAAGCGAGTTGAACTCGGTGAGTGCCTCTTGAATTTCTTTCGACTCGGCGGTCGGCTTGAATTTCGACTTTTTTTCGGGCTTTGCATCGGCCTCTTCTGCCGGCAACCTCACGACCGCGAAGGCACCCGTCATGACGGCTCCTGCCATGAACAGCATCCGTCCGAAATATGAAAACCGGTTTCGTACGGGTGATGCTGGGAACGGCGAATTCTGCAATTGGTCCATCGAAAATCCCTCGTCGAATGTCGTTAACACCGGTCGACTTTGTCTGTCGTCCGTCTATCGAATAAACCCTGAAATCAGCCGAAAGGTTCGGTGATTCGTGGCGTGCGCCAAAATCTCTTCGTCAATTGTTCTTGAAGTTTCCGAACCGAACATGGTTCCGATTATAACGGATTTACTGATACAAGACGATGTTTATCTTCGATTGAAGCGGTTTCATGCGGCTCTGTCCCCGAAGCCGTGCTGTTGAGGACTAAGATGGATGAAGCGTTGTGAGAGCAAAAGGACCGTACCAGGGAGCACGCTCGGTTGGGATTTCAGAGCGGGAAACAGTAGCTATGCAGCCCACTGAAAATCAGGATGCAACCTATCTGCCGGGGAATTCCGTCGATCGCAGTGTTATCTGGCTGTGTGTCGGAGCGGTCGGAATGTTGCTTCTGTTTCTGTCGCTGATCGGTCGCGAATCGTCGACGAAAGAAAACGGTTCGTCGTACCTTTCCCGTCAAGCCGAAAAGATGCTCGATGACGAACGTCGCCAGGACGAAGCGAATGGTCCCGCTCCTGATCTGGGCGTGCACTGAAACCGAGGTTACATTTCGTCGTCGCCGGGTTTCGCGAGGATCAGACTTTGGGTGATCGCTTCCATTTCCGGTCGTGTGGTCTCCAATTCCAGGTCGGTTCCCTGATACAGCACCAATCCGGTATAGCCGTCGGCCTGGAAGCAGCGGACAAACGCACTGTTAACAAGTTCCAGCGCGACGAATTCGATGTCGCAGCCCCACGTCTCTCGCTCGTTCAATCGATCGTTTGAAGCATATAAATCCAACTCGGGATATTCTTCTTGAAACGCCTGCGTCACCGCTTCGACGACCTCCGTCGGATCGGGATTGGCGTGGAGCAGCGTTAACGACCAGAACGACGTTTCCCCACTTTCGACCTGAATCGTCACCTCATCGGTTTGTCGAGTTTCAGACAATGCCCAAGCTCCCGGATAGCGAAACTGAACTCCGTGGCCGGTATAAATCTCATACAGGCAGTCGTCGATGTTTTGTTCTAATGAGGTCATGAGTTCTCCAGCGACTTTTTATACCGGCTTGTGGATGCCTCGCAAATCGGTTATATTAGGGATATATTCATCATCCGTTGATCATTGCGATACCGATGATTTTCGACCGATGGATGACGAACTGACCATCAAATAATGATAAAGCACTTCATTTCGATTTCTGTGAAAACCAATCTCCGTCGATTAACGCGACGACCAACGAGATCTCGATGGCATCCTATCAGATGTGGTAAGTCACGGCGAATGACTTGGCATTTCGGCGACGTTTTTACCGGTTTGTCTCAGTCGTTCGTGTTCTGGTATGGGGCCATATGAAATTAGAGGCTGAGGGTCTTCGGACTCTCGGCGAATTCTGTGTCCGAATCGGGGAATTCTCGAATCGGCCAGCCAGGATGGCAATACCGCCGAGCTTTTGAACAGGGGAATGTTATGACATCCGCGAGAGCAACAGAAGTCGCTGAAATTCTGTGGGAATTGAAGCGCGCCGGCAAGGTCGCCACCTATACGACGATTGCCCGTCGTGCCGGATTTAATCCTGGATCAAAGTGTCAAACCATCGAAAATTGTCTGAACGCTGTTCGTCGCGATTGGCCACACCTGCAATGGTGGCGAGCTGTCGGGGATGACATGGCCGTCGCTGAGGATTCTGAGCAGGGGAAGTTCTTGTTACAGGCCGGTTACGAACTGGATGACTCGGCTCGTAAAGGGCGCGTATCGATCAAGGCGGCAGAGGACCATATTATGGTCTGGGCCGAACAGGCCGGTCTCGACCTTGTAAAATGATCGAACCCAGGTTGTGTGAGTCGCCCGGTGTTGCATGACGATTGTTGCTCCGACGTATTTGTTTCAGTATCGCGTCTCCGTCGGTGAAGTTCGCGAAGCCGATGTCGCATCGGGCGATTTTGAGCTCGACGAAAGTTTGCGGCTGCCGTTTTTGAGGGAACTGGAAGCCGAACGTCCGTTTGCCGACGTTCGGCTGGGGTGGTCGCAGACCGGGCTCGCGTTTACCGTCGATGTCGCAGGGAAAAAACATCCGGCGACGGTCGAACGCGACAAACCGGCCGAATCGGACTGGACCCGCATCTGGTGGGATACGCGGTACTCGGCTTCGGTGCATCGAGCGAATCGACTCTGTCAGTCGCTGATGCTGTATCCGTCGGGGGGGGGGAAATCGAAAACCGAACCCCATGTGGCAGCGGCATCGATCGCGCTGGCCCGCGAACCGTCGCTACCGATTTCTCTCAAGGTGATCAAGCTGGCCACGCGCCCGCTCAAAGATGGCTATCATCTGAGCGTCTGGCTTCCTGCCGAAGTCTTGCCCGGCTATGACCCTGAGAATCATCCGCAGTTCGGGTTCTACTATCAGGTTCACGATCTCGAAAAGGGGAAGCAGCATCTTTCCGTCGGTGAAGACTTCCCCTTCGCGCACGACCCCAGTCTGTGGGTGCTGATGGATTTGAACCCGGCGTGACATTCGAAGGAAAACGCGTGCGTTATATCATCACGATGGTCATCGCGTTATCGGTCGGTCTTGATACCGTTACTGCTGCCGAGCCGCGGGATTTAGTCATTGCGGAATATGCGCCGACCGCTGGTACTTTCTCCGGCTGCACGCACATCTTCTTTCGCGGCGAGCGGGAGATCGTGACGGCGGGGAGGCGGTTGCATCTTCGTGATCGCGCGACCGAAAAATTTCGCGACGCGCCGGTGATGCTGTTTGATGACCCACATGCCGTCGTCTACAATCCGCACGACGGATTGTACTACGCGACCGACACCGGTCGGCATCGCATGGTCGCGTTTCGCGATTTCAATCTCCCCCGCATCGAAAAGGAGACCGATACGCTCGCCGGGGTGAAGCTCGATCGGCCGCACGATGTCGTCATCGATAACGATGGCTGGATCTACGTGCTCAATCCCAACACGCCGACAGTGTTTCGATTTCGCGGCTTCGGCGAAGAGGAATCGTCGCTCGAGTTGTCTGAACATCCCGGCTATTCGCGGGCTCTTTCGATCGTCGATGGCAAACTCTACGTCGTCGGTTCGAACGCCGGCAAGATCATCGCGATCGACGACTTCGCGAAGCAGCAATACCGCGTTTACACCAGCTTCGGCAAAAAACGCGACGCCCCGGCGGGAAGCTGGAGCACCACCGGCCTCGTCCCCAACGACGCCGAGTTCTACGCGGGCAAATGGTATGTGACGTCGTATTTCTGCCCGACGTATGCGGATGGAACAGACTGTAACGAGAACAAGTTCATTCGGTTCAGTTCATGGGACGATTTCGAAACCGGCCAGTGGGAAGACATCAGCGATCTGTTGCCGAAGGACATCGTCCCGTACTACATGACTCGGCACGACGACGATTTATACCTGGCGACGTTTTCGCATGAAGGGGAAGGGCAACCGGGGAGAGTGTATTGCGTGAGCGGGCGCAAGCAGGAATCGCAGTAATTTTTTCCTCGGGGTGGCTGGGGCGCCCATTGAACCTTTGCATCACCATGACGCGTCGATCGAAGTGTTGACGTTAACCAACCAATAATCGTCATGGCCCAGTTCTTTACGTAATTACGCGTTCTCTGTATCCCGCTGGGGCCGTCGCGTCGATACTTTAAGAACGGCTGTCTGCCAACGATGCGTTGCTCCTGCTCGACGTCGATGTAGGCCCCAGTCACCCACCTACTCCCTCACGCAAATATCTCCCGCGCCACATTCCCCGCGACATCGGTCAAGCGAAA
>JAQCEJ010000006.1 GCA_027618475.1 Planctomycetota bacterium
AGGCGATGCAAACGACTTTGCGACCTTCCTGAAAACCGATGCACGGAAACACGGCTACGCCGACAGCAAATCCGACGATTCCCTCTCGACCAGCACGCTCAGAAAACGCTTACAAATCTGCAAACAGTTTTTCGCCGACGCCCTCGATCACAAGCTGATCGAAGAAAACCCGTTCAGGCGGTTCAAGACGGCGACACCCGCGAACCGGCAAAAGGATTTCTTCATCACCGATGCGATGAGCGAAAAGATATTGGCGGCATGTCCCAACATTGACTGGAAACTGATATACGTTCTCTGCCGTTACCAAGCCTTGCGGAATCCGTCGGAAGTCCTGAACCTGAAGTGGTCAGACATCCTGTGGGATAATCGGCAAATGACCGTCTACAGTCCTAAACTTGCCCATCACGAAAACAAAGCCTATCGGGTGCAACCAATTTTCCCGCAAACCCTGCCATTCTTGGAAGCGGCGTTTGATGAAGCCCCCGAGGGAGCGGAGTACATTATTAGCCGATATCGTGACCAGTCGGCGAACCTGCGGACGCAATTCACAAAAATCGTTCGGCGGGCCGGTTTGAAGATTTGGGAAAAGCCCTTCATCAATCTGCGGGCAAGTCGCATCAGTGAACTTTGTGACCAGTTCCCGACGCATGTCGTCAACGACTGGGCAGGTCATTCGGAACGGGTGAGTCAGCTACACTATCGGCAGACGTTGCCCGAACATTTCGAGCGGGCCGTCAACGCTACTCTGCATGTCGCAGATTTGTCGCGTTTTTGTCGCTGTGAGGCACTGCCAAGCGATGCCGAGCCATACTTCGCGCATGAAAAAACCCCTGATTTACAGGGGTTGGCAGCTGTCGGCAGTGACCAGCAACTGCACGGATGGTCGCTACTGGACTCGAACCAGTGACCTCCACGATGTCAACGTGGCGCTCTAACCAAACTGAGCTAAGCGACCCGGGGGGGAATGGGGGGTGAGAAACGGTGTTTCGATTCTCAAGCCCATTCCATCAGACGAGGTTACGTCGAACCGGGGAAATCGTCAAGTCTCACGACGACCAACTTCAATCACGTCAGACAACCGCGAATCCCGCGAGGTTCGTTGCGGTTATTTATTTGACATCACACCTGAATTTCTTGACTCTCAGATCACGAAGTCGGTCTCACGACCCAAGATGCGATCGATCAGGTCTTGCGAAAATTCGCAGGCGGTCGCCGTATCGCTCGCCAGGTCGGTCGGGTTGATGCCGCAGTAGACCGACCAGGGGCCGAGGTGGCGCCAGCGGCCCGCCCGTCTGGGCTCGTTGGGCATCACCGGCGTGGTGCAGCGATTGCAGCCAATCGTGGGGTATCCCTGGGCATGCAGCGGATTGACGATGACGTTGTTGACGTTGATGTACTTGGCGAGTTGCTCGTCATTCAGGTTCACCAACGGATTGATGCGAATGCAGTTCATTTGCGGGTCGACAGCCAGAATCGGGCATTGGCTTCGTTTTCCCCCTTCGCTCCGCCGAAGACTGCCGATCATGGCGTCGTATTGCCCTTTCGCATTCAGCATGGGGATGGTTTTCCGCATGTGGCAGCATTCTTTCTGACCTTCGGGAGTCAGATACAAGATGCCGAATTCGCGGGTTTGTTCGTCCATCGTCTTTTCGGGCATCAGGGTGACGACGTTGAGGCCGTATTCTTTGATGACGCGGTCGCGCGTATCCAGCGTTTCCTGAAAGGAAACCCCGGTGTCGACGAATAACACGTTAATTTTCACATCGAGGCTGTGCAGCATGTGACAGATGACCGTTCCCGACTCCTGCATGGCAGAGAGAGCCGCCATCCGCTGTCCGAAGACAGAGATGCCCCACTCGATCAGTTCTTGCGGCGTGCGTTCTTCGAATGTGGTGTTCAGATCGGCCAGATCGGCCTGGGTCAGTCGGGCCATGCCATTTTCCTTGAATCAGAGCGTGATTCTCTTCGACGCTCCGACCTGCTGAGTGTGTAGACGTGTCGATAAAGCGGGTTTGTCTCAGGGTAGTGTAGCGAACCGAGTGAAAGTTCGGCAACGGACCCGTGCAGCCTTGAGGATCGGCGGGTGTATCCGTGAAATGGTGGTCCCCCTCCGTTAGGCCTCTGTAGCTGGCCTCTGTGAGGCCGGATCGAGGTCGCAGACCTCGGGGGAGAAGTCCTCTTACGCTGCGCGACCGGGACACAAAGCTATCCCGGCCACCCGAATGCCCCGGCGTCCCTGAGGGTGATGAAACGGCTTGTAGCAACAAAAAAACAGGCCGGAGAAAGCTCCGGCCTGCGATTCGATGCATTTAACCAGCGTTACACACGAATCCGTTATTCTTCGCGAACATCCCACCACCAGCGGCCGGCGGGGAGCGTCGGAGCCTGTGCCGACTTGGCCATCTTGCCAAGACGGGGCGATTCTTGAACCAGCTCGTCATTCCGAACGACCGAGACCAGATCGGCGCGAACTCCGCCGGCGACCTGAACTACGATGTCTTTGCCGCCGTATACACGGTGATTGACGACCGATTCGACTTCCATGGGAACTTCATACCGGGCGGGGCTGTACTCGCCATGCGGTCCGAACGCACCCATATCCCAGCCGGTTCGGTCGAGCAATCCTTGCTGATGCACCAGTGCGGCAACAAGCGACAGATCGAAGACGTTCTGCAGATCGGCGAAGACCAGATCTTGCTTTGCCAGGGCGTCGTAATGAGCCGTGAACTTCTCGGCGAACAACCGGTTAGTCGCTTCCGCTTTACCGGTGTGAACCCGTTGTCCCTGGGCATTGAGGAATTCGTTTTCGGAGAGACACAGCACCGAAGACCCTTCGATGGCGAAGACATTACGATCGGCACTGTGCAGCACCGCGTCGTACTTCATCGTCATCCACCAGCGAAGCGCTTCGAGGTCGGGGTGGGATTTTTGATCGGCCTGACTGAGCAGATCGAAAAAGCTTTCGATACCGGCGGGGGCTTTGAGCTTGCCGATGCCGATCAATTTCATGCGGTAATCGGCTTCGGTGATGACGCGGGCCACTCGGGAATCACCGGGCACCCCTTCGAGGACGATGTCCTGCATTCCGAGCTTTTTCTGCAATTGATTGACCCAGCTTTTGACGGCGGTCGAACTGATCGGACCGCGGGACTGTGATTTCTCGACGTAATCTTTGAGGGCCTTCAACCCGGCTTCACGCGGATTGATCGAGCACGAGAATTGACTCGCCCCTTCCGGTGCGAAGATGCGAAGAACCGTCACGAAATCGTCGAGGTACAACGTCGGTCGGCCACTTTCCGATCCAACCGCCTGGCCTCGTGCGTCATATCGCCACCCTTCCGCAGGACCGGCGATCACGATTTCTTGCTCTTCGGGATACACGAAGATGTATTTGACTTCGGTCAGACCGGCAAGATGGAGCATGGTCGCGACGGCGGGCTGGCCTTCTGACATGCGCTGCGAGATTTCACGTTCGAGGCGCGTCAGTGAAACCATGCGAAGTGGGCTGTTCGTGTTCAGGTCGGCGTTGAGGTCGGCGGCGCGGGCTTTATGCGCGAGGTTCGCCAGTTCGCTCTTGTCTTCCGCACGGGTCAACATGCGGAGCAAACCGTTGGGGTCGACAATCACACCGGTCTGATACTGCGACATCGTTCCTTCACCGTCACCGGTTTCTTCCCACAAACCGGATGTTTCCTGTTGAATCAGCTGCATCAACGGCTGGAAGTTTGCCATCGAACCGCCGGTGAGAGTCGGAAGTTGTTCGAGTTGCTCTTCGACGACGTCGCGTCGTTCTTCAGATTGATTGATCTGCCGTAACGAGGCGAAGGCGCCGCGGAAATTGCCGGCCTGAAATTGCGCTTCGGTCACTTTCTTGAACATTGCTTTTCGTTCGGCGGGATCGGTTGCCGCACGGGCTGTTTCCCACGCCGGTCCGAATTCGCCGGCGGCGAGTTGCTCGTCGAGCAATTGCGAGGCGTCGTCCCCGTTATCGCCGACGTTGTTGACGCGATTGAGGCCCCGTTCTTGTCGGAGAATATCTTCCGGCCTCGGCAACGCGGCACGCCCGCTTGTTTTCGTCTTCGCATTCGAGACCGACTGCGAAGGGACCGCTTTCGACGCTTTCCGTTCTTGTCCCGGAAGCTCGTTATTTGGGGTGACGGCAAGTAAAGTCAGCGTCGCCGCAAACAGGCAGGCGATGCCGATCGTTTTACGCGCGAGCCGCGGCATGGCGATTCGGCTCGAGTGCTCAGATCTCGGATTCAGACCAGTTGACATAACCAGCTCCTTTAGTTCGTACGGATCAGTCGGCGGTCTGTCACGAAGACTCGGGATCCGCGGCCGATGGCGTTTATTCTGTTGCTGATGCGAGTGGACCGAATCGATCGGCGAGACTCACTTCAATAGGTTCATCAAAAGAGAGGGGATAGATTATTTCTGCTAACTATAGGATCATCCGTTATGACGCTGACGTCAAGAAGATTCTCGCAAAAGTTCAGCGAAATCAGCGATTCAGCGAACATATCAGGTAAGGTTGATAAGGGCTTTCACTGGCATCGATTCCGCCGTGTGAATCGATCATTCGGAGGAGACGGCGATCGAATCTCAGGCTCCTACAATCTCATTTCATCGTCTGAAATCGAGGCCGGTCGTGTCTGTCATTTGCGGATCGTCTTGGTATCTCGACGAACGGCAGACGTCATCGATCACATCTGCTATAATTGACTCATTCTATGACACAAGTGCAGGCGTTGCAGCGGGTTTAGTGAATGATCACCGTGCCCCGTTCGCGGAAACAGTGCTCAGGAGATGAACTTTGCCGGAATTGCCGGAAGTGGAAACGATGGTCCGCGGAATCGCGCCCGTCGTCACGGGACGAGTCGTTCGATCGGCCAAACCGTGTCGATGCCGATATCGTCCCCTGTCGATCGTGCCGTCCCCTTCAGTGATCGCCCGGAGAACGAAAGGGACAACGCTGGTCTCGGTTTACAGACGGGCCAAGCGGGTCGTGCTGGAACTCTCGTCGGGCGATCGCTTTGTCATCGAGCCGCGCATGACCGGATTGATGTTGCTGTCGGACCCTCCCGATCGCGAGCATTTGCGATTTGAATGGAGATTTGAGGATGGGGAGGATTACACCGGCCTGTGGTTCTGGGATCGACGCGGTCTCGGCACAATTCGGCTGTTTGATCGCGATGAATTCGAGAGGTCGCTTGGTTCGCACAAACTGGGCCCCGATGCGCTGCTGATGACAGTCGAAGACTGGAAGAAGATCGGCGAACGAACCCGCCGGCCGATCAAAGTGGCGTTGCTCGACCAGAAACTCGTCGCCGGCATCGGGAACCTGTATGCCAGCGAAATTCTGCATCTGGCGAACGTCAACCCGCAGACCAGCGCATCGTCGCTTACCGCACGACAGTTGAAACGGTTGCGCGAGTCGACGCAAACGGTGCTCGAAACGGCAATTCGTTACGAAGGTTCAACGCTTGGTGACGGCACGTATCGCAACGCTCTCAATCAAGCCGGGCAATATCAGAACGCTCACAAAGTCTATGATCGGGCGGATGAAGTCTGCATGACGTGCCATGAGGGAACGATCATTCGCATGGTGCAGGCGCAGCGGTCGACGTTCTATTGTCCGGTATGTCAGCCGGGGAGAACTCTTTCTCCCACTCGCTCCGGGAGAGGGTTGGGGTGAGGGAGATTTTGAAGAATGAAGAATCAAGAGGACGTTCTTGCATTTTTTCTGACTCCCCCTTCCTCCATTTCTTAAGGCACCCTCATCCGGCCTGCGGCCACCTTCTCCCAGTGGGAGAAGGGACTTTACTCGACCAATGAAGAGGATGTTCCCCACGTTCCGGTAAACACCCAATCGGTCAGGGGACGGCGGGATCGTGTGGAGCTGTCGCGCGACTGCAAATCGGCGGCGGCCGACTTCGTCTCGCCCGGATAGCCGATCGCCAGCATGGTGAGCGGTTCGTATCCTGCGGGGATTTCGAAGAGTTCGCGTGCGCGATCGGGACTGAATCCCCCCATCTGGTGCGACGCCAATCCTAGAGCGGTCGCCTGCAAGACCAGATTCGCGTTCGCCTGTCCGACATCGTGTTGGGCATGTCGGTTGGTCTTACCGGTTCGCGTCGACGTCAAATTTGCGACGGCGACGGCGAGCAGATCAGCTTTTTTCGCCCAGACCTGGTTGGCCTCCATCAGGCAGCTCAGCAATTTGTTGTAGACGTCGGGCTGAGCCTTCGTGGCGACGATGTACGACCAGGGTTGATCGTTGAACGATGACGCGGCCCAGCGCGCCGCCTCGAACAGGCTGCCGATTTTTTCGGCTTCGATTGGTTTTTCGTCGAAAATCACCGAACTCCAGCGATTACGAATCGGTTCGATGAGGGGAAAGTGAGTGGATGCCGGTTTGTGCATGGTCTCGTTTGCTCCTGTCGGGGGATGAACCCTGTTGTCATGGGTGATGTGCATGAAGTCGACTGTTTTGAAACAGGATTATAGCGCTCTACAGACTACAAGCAGTTTCATAACCCTCTGGACGGCGGATAATTCCGGACACTTTGGATGATTATTCCGTCGCCAACCGGGTTATGAAACCAGTTCTAAGAACTTGGGTGCATCCGTTTAATATAATTGTGGTTGTCTACCGGCCCGAAGGGCCTTGTAAATGCTTATTTTAGACGATGTGTGAAGAAAAACAGACCTGAGGAGCATTCGATCAATGAAAAAACGCTGAAATGAGGAGACCTCACCGCAGCGTTTCTAAGAAGGAATTAAAGAAGCAAGAGAGCCGGTTCGAGCGTCGAGCGAGCGCAACGGAAGCCCAAATTTCCGTTACTCGCCGAGAATGCCTCGGGCCAGTTTATCGAGCGCTTCGCTTTCGATTTGACGCACGCGTTCGCGTGTCAGTCCCATCGATTCGCCGATCATTTTGAGCGTTTTTGGTTCGGCGTCATCCAATCCGAACCGCATCCGCAAAATGGCGGCCTCGCGAGGTTCCATCGTTTCGAGCATTTTGTAGACGTGGGTGAGGTTGTCGTTGTCGACCATTTCGTGGTCGGGGGCTTTGGTTCGTTCGTCGGCGACGCTCTCGCCCAGCGACCAGCTTCCGTCGATCTGGTCGGTCTGCGGTGCCGTATTATACAGTTGAATCGCTTTCTTGATGATTCGCAGCTTCTTTCGCGGCAATTCCAATTCGGCGGCGACTTCTTCGGTTGTGGGGGGGCGGTCGAGCTCGTCCTGCAATTTGGCGGTTGCTCGTCGCCATTTGGTAAGAAGTTCGACCATGTACGCGGGGATGCGAATCGTTTTCGCCGAGTTGACCAGCGAGCGTTTGATCGACTGCTTGATCCAGTAACTCGCGTACGTGCTGAAGCGAGTATTCATTTCGGGATCGAAACCTTCTACGGCGCGAAGCAATCCGAGGTTGCCTTCTTCGATCAGATCCTGCAGCGGCAACCCTTTGTTGGTGTAGGCACGAGCGATGTTGACGACCAACCGCAGATTCGCCCGCACCATGCGGTCGCGGGCTTCTTTGCTTCCTTCTTCGATCTGATAGGCGAGCTGCTTTTCTTCATTCGCCGTCAGCAGAGCCGTCTCGTTGATTTCGCGCAGGTAGGTTTCGAGCGGATTCTGGACGGCGGATGAAATCCGCCGGCGCGACGTTTTCATGTGGGGTGTTTGATTAACCAAGGTTGCCATCCAAAACAAGAAGACGTATCAAAGGACACAACCGGTGTTCCTGCGGCCGACGGTTGAACGTCGGCCAGACATTTCACGGAACAAAAAGTTGTAGTGAATACCGCGTTTCTGCAAATCGAGGCGGAACGACCAGAGACCGATATTTCCTGGATGACAACAAGACATCAACAACAGCCGACGTGGCAAGGTTTTTCTATCCAGAGAACGACCCAGGTGAGAGCCTCTCTGGGGTTATCGTCCACGTGAAGATAGGCCCTGCAATAAGATTAGCGAAGAAGTGGCTGTGTCGGTCGCCCGTGGTACGGGCGCAACAATTACGGCCTGTTGAGAGGGCTCAACAGGCCGTAAAGCTTAACTCGTTTTTGTCGAACGCGACGACTATGACGTCTGAAACCGTTTTCGCGAACGGAGCGCTAAAGAGGGTTCCACGATCGTCTACTCGTTTTGTTCTTCCGTCTCAGGCGTCTCTTCAGACGTCGCTGCTTCCTCGGGCGAAGCTTCGGTGACTTCGGTAAATTCGGCCTCGACATTAGGCATCGCGAACAACGGAGCCGAACCGGCACCGGTCCCTCCCCGAAGCTCTTCGCGTACCACCGGCAGTTTCGACGCCGCGTCACTTCCTGCTTCACCGATCGCTTCGTCCTCATCAGAAGGACCGAGTTTTCGGCTCAAGCCGATTTTGCGATCGTTCGAATCGACTCGCAATATGCGGACCTGAATGTCTTCTCCGACTTTGACGAGATTTTCGGCATTCTCCACCTTCTGGTCAGAAAGCTCGGAGACGTGCAGTAAACCTTCCAGTTCGGATTCGAGTTCGACGAAGACGCCGAAGTTGGTGATCTTCGTCACCTTGCCGGTGACGATGGTTCCCGGTTGATATTTCTCGGGAATCGTCGTCGTCCAGGGGTCGTCCTGCAGTTGTTTCAGGCCGAGTGCGATGCGTTTGCGCTGTTCGTCGACCGAAATCACCTGGCATTCGATCTGATCTCCCTTTTTCAGCATTTCGCTGGCATGAGAAATCTTGCGGGTCCACGACATATCGCTGACGTGCAGCAGGCCGTCGACCCCTTCTTCGAGTTCGATAAACGCACCGTAGTTCGTCAAGTTGCGAACGGTACCGGTCACGTTTACTCCCGGCGGATATTTCTCGGCGACTTCGTCCCACGGATTGGGCTGAGTCTGCTTCATGCCGAGCGAGATTTCCTGCTTGTCCTTGTTGATGCCGAGGACGATGACTTCGACCTTGTCGCCGATGTTGACCAGTTCGCTGGGATGATTGATCCGCTTGGTCCACGACATTTCGCTGATGTGTACCAGACCTTCGATACCGTCTTCGAGTTTGACGAAGGCACCGTACGACATCACGTTGACAACTTCGCCCGTGACCTTGTTGCCGATCGGGTATTTCTGTTCGACGAGTTCCCACGGGCTGGGGAATTTCTGTTTCAGGCCCAACGCGATTTTTTCTTTCTCGCGGTCGACGCTCAGAATCATCACTTCGATTTCGTCGTCGATTTTGACCATCTCCGACGGGTGGCTGATACGGCCCCAGCTCATGTCGGTAATGTGCAGCAAACCGTCGATGCCGCCGAGATCAACGAACGCGCCGAAGGCGGCGATGTTCTTGACGATTCCCTTGCGAACCACACCGTCGCTCAAGTCGGACATCAAATTCTGCTTGAGTTGGTCGCGTTGATCTTCGATGAGTTTACGTCGCGAGACGACGATGTTGCGTCGGCTTTCGTCGATTTTCAGAATCACGCATTCGATGTCTTTGTCGACGTAATCGCCGATGTCAGACGGCCGTCGAATGTCGACCTGGCTCGCCGGAAGAAAGACGTTGACGCCGATGTTGACGAGCAGCCCTCCCTTGATCTTGCGGACGACCTTGCCTTTGACGATGTCTCCTTCGGCGTGAGTCTGAATGACTTTTTCCCACTCGCGCATGCGGTCGGCTTTGCGCTTCGACAGCATGATCAGGCCGAATTCGTCTTCGACTTCTTCGAGCAGGACTTGCACTTTCTGGCCGGGGACGGGGAGTTCGTCGCTGTCCGACCATTCGTCGATGGGGACGATCCCTTCGCTTTTATAGCCGATGTCGACCAGCACTTCTTCGCCGTCGACTCGCAGCACGACGCCATCGAGAATTTGATTGGCCCCGATCGTGGTCGAACCTTGATCGTACACGGTGTCGAGGTCCGTTTCGGCTCCATGCACATCGGTTACCATGTCGCCGAACACGGCTTCAAGTTCTTCATCGCTGACGTTGTATTCACGGATCAAATTACGATCAACCATTGTCGCCTCTGTCACACCGTCGCCATTGCATTCGATTCAATTCATTTGATGGAAAGCGTTGCCGAAGTCATTCGGCGAAGCACCGTTCGGTTCCCCCTGCTGCCGATCGACGGAAGCGATCGTACGCCATTCTTCACGATAAAAAATCGGAGAAAAAACATACGGGAGGAAATACGGGAGATGAACTGAGAAATGAGATCCCGACGGGATGGGTTAAGGGTTTACCCGGCACAGGTGAAGAGTACACGTTGTACTCAAAAAACACCGCGGCGAGGAATCGCGAAGTATAGCAGAGATACGGTATTTAATGCTACCCAGAGCAGAATTGGCCCAGGGCGATCGCCTTTTTCACAATATCCCCGCCACCCGACCCATTGTGTTAAACCCGATCCCCCTGCCAATTGGCCCGCGACGAACCCGCATCGAAGCCCGAAACCTGAATTATTGCCGGTTTCGCTGAGAGGGGGCCCCTGAATCGAAACATCCGCGATCAATTTGCACTGTCAGAGTGAATTCGGCCATAATAGGAAACGGACGTCCCAAGCCTCCGGCCGGTCTCTCCCTCTTTGAAAGTCACAGATGAATATGACAAACCTTCTTCAACGTTCAATTCTTGTTGCGGTCGTGGGGATCGCCCTCCAGGGGTCGCTTGTCGCCCAGGAATGGACCCGCTTTCGCGGACCCAATGGCTCAGGCGAAAGCGAGACAAAGACCATTCCCTCGACGTGGACCGACGACGACTACAACTGGAATATCGAGCTTCCCGGCGTCGGGAACTCGTCGCCGGTCGTGTGGGGAGACCGATTGTTCATTTTGAGCGCCGATCCCCAGACGGCTGAACGGTATGTGCTCTGTTACCACGCCGACACCGGCGAAAAACTGTGGAGCCGTGCGTTCGAATCGACGCATCACCACATTCACGCCTTCAGCAGTTTTGCATCGAGCACCCCCGCCGTCGACGAAGAACTCGTTTATGTCGCGTGGTCGAGTCCGGAAAGCGCGGTGTTGAAGGCTTTCACGCACGATGGCGAACCCGTCTGGGACAAGGATCTCGGCCCCTGGCATGGTCAACATGGTTTCGGCACGTCGCCGGTTCTGTACGACGACCTGGTCTTTGTCGCGAACTTTCAAGAACTGCACGACGACGAGCGCGGCACCGATGCCGTTCCTCCGCCGAGTTTTCTGCTCGCCTTCGATCGCAAGACCGGTGACGAGCGTTGGCGGATTCCCCGCATCAAAGACAATCTTGCTTATGCCGCACCGGCGATCTTTCAACCGGAAGATGGTAAGGCTCAACTCGTCAATGCGAGCACCGGCAGCGGCATGTATGCCGTCGATCCCTTCACCGGCGAAGAATTGTGGTCGATACCGGTCTTCGACAAGCGAGCCGTCAGTTCACCGCTTGTGAAGGGGGACTTGATCTTCGGCAGCACCGGTTCGGGGGGAGGAGGCAACTATCTGGCTGCCGTTCGCAGCAACGGCAAACAGGCCGAAATGGCCTACAAGATCGAAACGGCGGCACCATACGTCCCGACTCCCGTCGCACGCGATGACATGCTGTTCATGTTAAATGACGGCGGCGTTGTTACGTTGCTTGATCTTCCCACCGGAAAAGAAATCTGGCAAAAGCGCATCGGCGGCAACTATCACGGATCACCCGTGCGCGCGGCCGACAAGTTCTTTTGCGTCAGCGTCGAAGGCGATGTTGTCGTACTTGCCGCCGAACGCGAATTCGAAGAACTGGGACGCATGTCGCTCGGTGAAGGCTCGCGTTCGAGTCCGGCGATCGCTCGCGGGCAGTTGTACATTCGGACGTTTTCACATTTGATGTCGGTGGGTGGGAAGTAGAACCGATTTCATAACCTGGTTGGCATTTTGATAGATTGAATTTTGCGACACATCAGCATCAAGAGAAGTATCGATGATGAATGAAATTCTCGTCGGCAAAGGGGACATTCCTGTCCACCTCCTGGCACGGTATGGCAATCGTCACGGGCTGGTCGCCGGAGCGACGGGGACGGGGAAGACGATTTCATTAAACGTACTTGCCGAAGGATTTTCGCACATCGGCGTGCCGGTCTTTATGGCTGACGTCAAAGGAGACGTTGCCGGTCTGGCCCTGGCGGGGGAATCCAACGAAAAAATCAGGCAACGCGTCGAACAGATCGGCATCGACGGGTATGTCAATGAGTCTAATCCGGTCGTCTTCTGGGATCTCTTCGGTAAACGCGGGCATCCGGTGCGAACGACCGTCAGCGAAATCGGTCCCACTCTGATGTCGCGGATTCTCGAACTCAACGATACCCAATCTGGCGTTCTCGACATCGTCTTCAAACTTGCCGACGATCAGGCGTTGCTGTTGCTCGACCTCGAAGATCTTCGTTCGCTGCTGATTTTCGTCGCCGAGAACCGCAAAGACGTTTCGTCGACCTACGGTCTGGTCTCGTCGCAGTCGATCGGGGCGATTCAACGTCGGCTTCTTTCGCTTGAACGCGATGGGGGAGAAGAATTTCTAGGTGAGCCCGCCCTCGAATTGACCGATTTGATGCTTACCGATCTGAACGGACGAGGCATCATCAATATTCTTGCCGCCGAAGAACTCGTCCTCAAGCCGCAGTTGTATTCCAGTTTTCTGTTGTGGCTGATGTCGGAACTCTTCGAAACATTGCCCGAAGTGGGGGATCTCGACAAGCCGCGGCTGGTCTTTATTTTCGACGAGGCTCATCTTTTATTCGATGATGCACCCCCGGCATTACTGCGCCAGGTCGAACAGGTGGTGCGCATCATTCGTTCGAAGGGGGTCGGCATTTATTTCTGTTCGCAGTTTCCCGACGATGTTCCCGATGACATCCTCGGCCAACTCGGCAACCGTATTCAGCATGCCCTTCGCGCATTTACGCCGCGCGATCAAAAAGCGGTGCGGACGGCGGCCGAGACGTTCGTCCCCAACCCCAATCTTGATGTCGCACAAACGATTTCGCAGCTCGGCATCGGCGAAGCGTTGACGTCGATGCTGCTCGATAAAGGAGTTCCTATGCCGGTCGAGCGTACGATCATAGCGCCACCGCGAAGCCGCATGGGTTCGATTACGATCGACGAGCGTAAAGCCGTCATCTCGAAAAGCCCTGTCGTCGGCAAATACGATACACCTCTGAATCGCGAATCGGCGTTCGAAGTGTTGTCGAAACGCGCGGCGTCGCTCGCCGATGCTCAGGCAAAGACCACCGGTTCGGGGGGAGCTTCGACGGGAGGAGGAGTGGGAAGCAAGATCGGCGAATTGCTCTGGGGGACCAAACGGCGTCAGGGAATGGTTGAAACGATGGCCAAGCAAGCCGCCCGCTCCGCCGGCAGCCAGATCGGCGGTAAGTTCTTTCGCGGGCTGCTGGGGAGCCTGCTCGGAAGTTTTCGCGGTCGATGACGACAAGCCGATTCCAGAATCGACTAATTCGTCACACGTACAATCTGACCCCCCGGCAGACGTCTTACCAGACGTTTCATCTCCAGCACCGTCAGCGTCGACAACACGCGCGACGATTCCAGCTCGCAACTGCGCATCACTTCGTCAATAGGACACGGTTCGTTGTGTACGGCATTCAAGACCTGCTGCTCTTGTTCATTGAGCAGTAACTCGCGCGGCGTGAGTACGGTTTTGCTTTCCGTTTTCGCGACCGGCTTGATGAGCGGGCCGAGCGCTTCGAGAACGTCGTCAACGCCGCGAATCAGCGCCACGCCGTCGCGAATCAAATCGTGACATCCTTCACTCGCCGCACTGTCCAGTCGGCCGGGGACGGCGAAGACTTCACGGCCTTGTTCCTGTGCATGCCGCACTGTGTGCATGGCTCCACTTTTTCGCGCCGCTTCGACGATAATCACGCCGAGCGAGAGTCCGCTGATGATGCGATTTCGAAGCGGAAAGATGCCGGGAATCGGCGACTGGTCGAGAGCCGCTTCGCTAAGAAACGAACCGTTCTGCGAAACCTCTGCCGCGAGTTCGCGGTGTTCGGGAGGGTAGATGTTCGACAAACCTGTCGCCGAGACAGCCACCGTCCGTCCGCCGGCGATGAGGGCACCGCGATGAGCGGCCGCATCGATGCCGCGCGCCAAACCGCTGACGATGGTGAATCCCGCGTGGGTTAACCCTGCGGCGAGTTTCTCAGCCTGACGCATTCCATAAGTCGTGCAACTTCGCGAGCCGACAATCGCCAGAGATAATTGATCCTGTGGTAACAATTCTCCCTGGCAATACAGTAGAATTGGCGGGTCGGGAATCTCGGCCAACATCGGCGGATAGGCCGGCGAACCGAACGGAACAAGCATTATTCCTGCCGATTGGCAGCGGGCAATTGTCTGTTCGGCGGCCAGGCGGAGTTCAACCTGCCTGATCGCTGTCGCGGCTTTGACGCCGATATGCGGGATCTCCTGCAAATCGCGCAGCGGAGCCGCGAGTACATTTTTCGCTGTTGTGAAGTGATTGAGCAGTAGATGGATGGTCCGCGTCCCGACACCGGGAACGAGCGTCAATTGAATCAGGTCGAGCAGTTCATCGGGAGAAAGTTCGGCGGAAGTCACGTCGCACCGTATTGAAGTCTGTGGAAGGCCGGAATATAGTACCGTTCACTCATACACTATATTGATACTCGACCTGTGCTCACATCTCAAGTGACAGGCTTCAAGAGTAGCAGCCTGTAGTCAATGAGGGATGATCAAATTCTGTGTGCCATGGGTGGCTTGTCCACCCGTGTTTTTCCGATGGCTCACAAGCACAGGGCCAGGCAAGCACACGGCCGGACAAGCCGGTAGTGCCACCCATTTTTCAACGCGCTGGTAGGAGGGATTAACCATGAATCGCCAATCGAAAGACCCGTTGAAAGTAAGGGCGATCGGCCTCATTCGTTTCGTCATCAGCGCGGTTACTTTGCATACCTTGCGGGCGAGCGTTCCCTTCGTGTTGCCGTTTATGCTGCTGCAAATGGCTTCCCTTCAGGCAGCGGGTTTGCAGATCGCTTACTTCACGGCCGATATTTCTCCCCCGCTGCATCAGCGGGTCTGCGTCGGATTCATTCAGGAATTCACCGAGATCGAACATCCTCTGCTCGCGAAAGGAGTCATTCTGAAAGATGACGGTGGCGTCTACGTCTTGTGCGCTCTCGATTACTGCGGGCTGTGTAACGACTCGTATGATGCGTTTCGTCGGCAGATTGCGGCGGCGGCGAAGACTCCTCCGAAAAACGTCGCCGTGCAATCGCTGCATCAGCATACTTCACCCGTGTTCGACGCCAACACCGATCGACTTTTATATGGGGACGACCAGAAATTGTTCGACGAGGGGCGGTCCGCCGAGAAAGCCGCGATCGATTCTATCGTCGACGCGATCGAACACGCGCAATCGAATTGGAGCGACGTTTCGCATCTGACGGCGGTCACTCAGAAAGTTGATCGCGTCGCGTCGAACCGTCGCGTCGAGCAACCCGACGGATCGATCGTCGTCCGCTACAGTGCAGGAGCGAAAGATCCCGCGATGCGTGCTGCTCCGGAAGGGTTGATCGATCCGATGCTGCGAACGATTACGTTTTTCAATGACAAGACGCCGCTGTTGAGAATGCATTATTACGCAACGCATCCGCAAACGCGCAGCGGGGGAAAAGTGACCTACGACGCCGTCGGCATGGCGCGCGAGCGGGTCGAACAAATGACCGGCGTGCCGCAGATGTACTTCACCGGTTGTGGCGGGAATGTCACGATGGGGAAGTATAACTCGGGGACCGATGCCGAGCGGGCCGAGATTTCCGACCGGTTGTTCCAGGCGATGACGGCGGCCTGCAAAAAAGCCGATCGCGCCGAACAGCTCTCTTCCGAAACGATCGACTGGTCGACGGCCGAGGTTAATTTTCCGATTCGCGAGGATGCCCCGTTTTCGGAAGAGTTTCAGCGAAACAATTATCAGGACACGAACGTCGCGTTCAGTTCGCGATTGCGTTCCGCCATGTACGTCTCCTGGATCGATCGGCTGAAGAAGAGGCCGGGGGTCGAATTCAGTTGCCTGACGATCGGCAACGTTCGCATGGTGCATCTCCCCGGAGAGCCGTTCGTGCAGTTTCAGTTGGCTGCACAGAATTCGGCCGGCGACGATTTCGTGGCCGTCGCCGGGTATGGTGAATGTGCGCCTTGGTACATCGGCGAAGATCGCATATTTACCGACAACGGCGGATACGAGCAGACATGGTCGTTCGTCGCTCCCTGCGAAGGGCTGATGCACGAGACCATCCGCAATTTGATGACATCTCCGAAATAATAATGCTTGGAAGACAGAGGGTCTTCGGACGGCATCTCTCGCCGGTTGTAAAAAATGCAACGTGCAACTCGTACGGCGTGAATGAGATACAAGAAATCATCGAAGCCCGCGCGGCGACTGTGAACGTTGTATTCCGTTGCAACAGCAAAAAATCTCAAATATTGGGCGTTGACTTAACGTTCAATTCAGGGACCCCTTCTATAATCCGTGGGTGTGAACTTATGAAAACGAGTCTGGAACGACGCTCTCGGGCTCCCCTCGTCAGTCAACGACCGTGAAAAAACTGTTTGAATTGGAGTGACGACTATGAAACCGCCAAAGATTTCTCTGACATTCGTGATGTCGGTCATCGCGCTCACGACCACAGGGTTGTGGGGGTACGAACGATTCGGTCGTGAGGCTCGTCCCCCTCGTCCGCAGGATGAACACGCGCAACGCGACGCTGATTACGGACATCATTTTGCCAGCGTCGACGATGAGTTCGCACCAGAAGACGACGTCGCGTGGAATGAGCAAGACGGGTCTTTCGACGATTACGGTTATGGAGACGAATACACTGACAACGACGCGTATGCATTCGCCGATGAGCGCGACGCGTTTGCCGATCGAGGTGGTAAAGGTCGCGGTGGTCCTCCTCAGGGACGCGGACCGGCATCATTCGGCGGTCACGCTAAGGGCCCCCAGGGGGTTGGACATCGACCGCACGGGGGACACCCGGCGTTTGGTGGCGGTCGTGGACCTCACCGGGGATGATGGGCCGCGGCGGTTTTGGCCCACATCATTTTGCCGGGGGACATACCCCTCATGGTCAAGGTCCGGGGGCACGATTCGCCGGGTTCCATTACAGAGGTGCAGGGGCAGCAATGGCCATGCACAGGGGTGGCCCGGGAGGACAGTGTCCTCATTGTGGACAATGTCCTCATTGCGGAGCGAACAGAAACGCCGGACACGCTCCTCGCATGGGCTGGCATCATGGCGGACCTCATCGTGGTCATGGTCATCACGCCTGGGGACGCGGTATGCATCGTGGCGGGCCGTGGGGTCATTACGGTCATCACCGGGGTCGACATGGCATGCATCGCGGCGGACACGGCGGTCATCACGGTCATCACGGCTGGTCACGAGGGGGTCATCGCGGACATCACAATCATCACGGCGGCTGGGGCCGTTGCGGTAAGGGACACGGAGGAAAGCACGGCCATCATCGGGGTGGACACCATATGAAACGTGGCGGACACAAAAGCTGTCATGCTCATCATCGTGGCGCCGGCAAAGGTGGTCATCACAAAGCCAAAGGTCACGGACATCATGGTGCCGCATCCAGGCAGGGACACAAAGGAAAACAGACCGCCCGTCATGGTCATCAACCTGCCGCCAAGAAAGGTGGTTGGATGGGCCATATGGCTCACGGACGTGGCGGCGTCCATCACGGCCGTCCCGGTACTCATGGTCGAGCCGTCGGTGCGGGAGCACGGGCACATATCGGAGGTCATCTGATGATGTTGGCTCAACTTGACGCGAATCACGACAAGCAGCTCAGCAAAGAAGAGCTGAACGCCATGTTCGACAAGGTCGATGCCAATGCGGACGGGCAGATCACGTGGGAAGAAGGAAAGAAGTTTCATGAAACCCAACGTGCCGAGATGATGAATAAAATGAAAGAAGCCTTCTCGCCCGAAAACATCTTCAAAAAACTCGACAAGAATGGCGACGGAAAATTGTCAAAAGAAGATGACATCAAATTCTGGGATCGGCTGTCGCACGCCGATGCCGACAAAGACGGGTCGGTCTCCAAAGAAGAGCTTGAAGCCGGTATGAAAAAAATGCGGGAAGCGATGCACAAGCATCGAGGCGGACTTCGCAAAGGAAAGCAAGCACAACCAAAAAAAGAAGAACCCGCCGCTGAAACCAAGGCGGACACCGCCGCCATTGAACTCCCGGTCCCGATGCCGGAACTCGGAGAGCCCGAGATCGACAGCGTCATCACCGAAGTGCAGGTCGATGCCCCCGTCGAAGCGGTGATTCCCACCGATACGTCGGCAGAAACGAAAGTCGAATAGGGTCGACCGGTTCATCGAGACACCGGTTCTTCAATGAACCGGTGTCATCGAATGAGCGGGACAATTGTAAACACGGATCGTTACGCGGTCCGCCGCGTTTATCCACGACAATCGTAGTCGTCGAAAACGAGGCGAGCCGATCTGGAGCAGGGCGATCTGTGAAGTTGGTTGAAAAACTGTGCTGACACCGACAACATGAAGTGGCCACTTCATGTTGTCGGTGTTTTCATGTCAGGCTGTTACTCTACACCGTTGAACCGATCTATCATGCGAATCTTACTTGTCGAAGACGAACTCGATCTCCTCAAGGCCGTCAAACGGTTTCTTGACGACGAACACTACGCCGTCGATGTCGCCAGCGACGGTGAAGAGGGTCTCACCAAAGCGCTGATGTGGAACTACGACCTCGTCGTGCTCGACCTGATGCTTCCGAAAATCGACGGCTTGACCGTGTTGAAAGAAATCCGTCGCAGAAAGCGGACACCGATCCTCATTCTGACCGCGCGTGACACTCTGCAAGACCGCGTCGCCGGCCTCGATATCGGCGCCGACGATTATTTGGTCAAGCCCTTCGAACTCGATGAACTCTCGGCCCGCATTCGCGCGCTGATCCGCCGTTCGGTCGGCGTTGCCAGTCCCAATGTTGAAATCGGCGAAACGGTCATCGATCTGTCGGCCAAGCAGGTTCGCAAAGCGGGCGTTCCGGTGGCTCTGACGGCGATGGAGTATTCGCTCGTTGAGTATTTGGCCCTCCGCCGTGGAAAATTAGTTTCCCGTTCAGACTTGTACGATCACCTGTTCGATGAACATGATGATAGCCTGTCGAACCTGCTCGACGTACACGTCTCGAATGTCCGTCGAAAACTCGGTAAAGAACTCATCACGACGCGTCGCGGTCAAGGATACTTGATTGATGATTAAATCGCTTCGTTGGCGATTGCAAATCTGGCACGCCGTTATTCTGGCGGTCGTGCTGACGCTATTCGGTGGATACAGTTACGCCCTGCAATGGCAGTCTCGATTGCAACAGGTCGACGCCGAACTCGACCGGACAGCGGGCATCGTGATCTCCCGCCTCCGCTGGGGATACCGCCGCGTCAACGACAACAATAACCGGCCCGACGGCAATCGAAACCGTCGCCGTCCCCCCGAACTTCCGGGTGCCGCCTCCGACGAACGGCTCGAAGAATCGGTCCCCGTCGGCACGGCGTTGACTACCGTTGCGATGGCCTCCGTTGCTGATGACCGTTCGACAAATTCCACCGGCGAAAGTTCCGAAACCGAGCGTCCGCCGGGCGATCGTTCATCAAGCGGCGAAGCGAAGTCGAACGAAACCTCTGCAAATAATGACGAGTCGCGCGACAATCGTCGTCGCGGTTCGGGGCGCAGCGGGCGGTTCGGACGCAACCTGAGAATGGAATGGCGCGGGATTTCGTTTCCGGACGACATGTTGAATCCTCCCGATCAGGAAATGACCTCCCCCATCTATTTCGCCATCTGGAATTCATCGGGAGAATTACTGCAACGCTCGCAGGCCGCTCCCGAGTTGGCGTACCCGCGTCCCGAACTTACCGAATCGGAACGCGACCAGCGGTCGGCGATCATCATGCGCTCGGCTCGATTGCTCGACGGCCGGCGCGAAGTCGTGCAGACGATCGGCTGGGGAGAGTTCTATCATACGATTGTGGTCGGCCGTTCGCTCGCCGATGAAGTCGTCTCGCAACATCGCTTTCTCTTGTTGATCGTCGCTGCCGGATTGGCGATTCTCGTCGTCGGCATGCTCGGCGGAGGCTGGCTGACATCGCGCGCCATTCAACCGTTGACCAACATGTCGCAAACCGCCGCATCGATCTCGGCGACGAATCTCGATGCCCGCATCGACGTTCTCGACACCGATACCGAACTGGGGCAGCTGGCGACGGTACTCAATCAGACGTTCGACCGATTACAAGCGGCGTTCGAACAGCAGGTCCGTTTTACGGCGGATGCCTCTCACGAACTGCGCACGCCGGTCTCGATCTTGTTGGCACAGACTCAGATGGCGCTCTCGAAATCGCGCAGCGATGAAGATTATCGCGAGGCGCTCGACTCGTGTCGGCGAGCCGCGCTGCGCATGAAATCGCTCACCGAAAGTCTGTTGTCGCTGGCACGATTCGATTCGGTCGACGCCGCCGAGAAATCGGCGGTCGACGTGCATCGGCTGATCGACGACGCCGTCGAACTGTTGAAGCCGATTGCGCACGAGCACGACGTGACTGTCACGACGAACGGCATGCCATGCGAGGTGTCGGGAGACGCCGAACAACTCTCGCAATTGCTGATGAATCTGATTTCGAACGCGATTCGATACAATCGTCCGCACGGCCGAGTTAAAGTCGACCTGACGCGCGAAGACGAAACCGCCGTCATTACGATCAACGACACCGGCCTGGGAATTTCTTCAGACGATCTGCCGCATGTGTTCGAGCGATTCTATCGCATCGACAAAGCCCGCACGCGCGCCGCCGGCGGCAGCGGCCTGGGCCTGTCGATCGCCAAAGCGATCGTCCAGTCGCACGGCGGAGAGATCACCGTCGACAGCGAACCCGACGTCGGCACCACAGTCACAGTCAAGCTGCCGTGCGGTGAAACAGCGTGATAAGGTGATAGCCTTGTAAGTCGGTTCCCTCGGTTGACATCATGCAGCAATGCTCCCCAACTCATTGGTGCCACGGCGTGTGGATGCCTTTGGCACAAGAAGCGGGGTAGCACCGGTTGCTTGTCAACTGGTGTCGCGCAGCGAATAGAGGTGTCTTTCGTTTGCCGTTGAATGGCCTCTTGCCGTTTCACGGCACCGGTTGCGAGCAACCGGAGCGACCCGGTAGGTGATTGCTTCGGGACAACCCCATCGCGTTTCCTTCGGACATTCGGTCATTCGGAATTGATTCGTCATTCGGATTTCGACATTCGGATTTCGACATTCGACATTCCGGTGAAAGGGACCCTCATCCGGCCTGCGGCCACCTTCTCCCAGGGGGAGAAGGAAATTTCGAAAGGCGCAAACACGATTGGGTTGCGCGCAACGTTTTTCAAACCATTTTATGTTGGCGTGATCGTTGAAAATGCATCGATGTTTATGAATATGCAAAACCGTGTCGAAAGCGCGCATTTTTGGCGAAAAACGTGCGCGAAAGGGGCGCGAGAGGCTCGTGAGACGAAATTTCGATCGCATTTATGCCCCTTTTTGCAATCTGAAACAACGATGAATGAGAGCGCAACGGCGAGGGGTAAAGGACTGAATATTCCCGGTTTTTCAGGGCTTGGCGCAACTGCATCAGGGATGGTGCAGGGGGGAATGAACCTTGACTCTGAGAAATCGAAAGGCCGGGCAATGAATGATTCATGCCGAGTGAAAAACTCGACGATCTGCGTAACGGTTTCGGTGTTCGCGCTCACCCTTCACCCGGCGACTGCGCCGCCATGCTCTTCCGGGGGAAGATGGTTTTGATGAAACGGCGTCGCTTTGCGGTTGAACTTTTGAGCGGGCATTTGCTCGCCGATTCTTCGTTCACATTCTCCGCGCCACTCATGCAGGGGGCGTTGTCGAGATTCGCGGAACACCGCGGTGCTATTTTTCGTTGCGAGCTGTCGCGAAAACCTCGTCGAGGGCGGCGGCGAGATCCAGTCGGCGGAAGGTCAATCCCGTCTCATCGTCTTTGACTTCAACGCCCGTTCGCTGCAGAATCGTCATCATCGCCTCGGGAAGATTTTCGCCCTCCTGTTTCCAGTCGTACTCCGCTTTTTCAATCGCTTCGCGGAGAATCATGACCGAACCGCAGAGAATCGCATTCGATGACGACGTAGCTGCGGCGGGGACGACAAGATCGACCTTGGGATGCCGGTCGAGGTAGACTTCGTCCTTTCCGACTCTCACCGCACCGATCGCGAAGCAGTTCGGCTGCGATGCGGGCCACGAAATCCCCTTCAGATAGTTGTGATTGCCAGCGGGGGCGCTCACCCACACGCCGAGTTTTCGCAGTTCGGCGAGCTTTTCGTCGATGTCGGTTGGGACCGGTTCGGCATGTTCCAGATCGTCGACCGGGGCGAGATTGACGGTCGTAATGTTGTATTTCTCGGAGTTGTCGATCACCCATTGCAATCCGGCGGCGAGCGAGACGTGGTCTTTGACGTTGCAGTGACAACATTCGAGGCCGCGGATAACGGCGACCTGGTTATTGTAGGCGACTCCCCATTTGCCGTCGTAGTTGAGCGATGAGGGGACACCGATGGTCGACCCGTGATAGCCGCGTCCCTCGTGCTTAGGGTCGTTGTCGCCGTCGACGCTGTCGTAAGTGACGCGAACTTTCTTCACGCCGTTAACCGGCGTCGACCATTCGGGCATCGAGAGATCACAACCGTCATCGAGCAACGCGAGCGTCTGCCCTTTGCCGAAGGTGAGTATCTCGGCATACGTCATCCAGGCCTCTGTGATGCGGGCATGATCAAACTCGATTTTTTCGACTGGTTCACCGGCGTTCGCAAGACAGATTCCGCCGGCGACCAGAGCCATGAAAACCCGCCAGGTTGTTGTCGAAGCTCGTTCTGGTTTTTGATTCATAACGCGAGAATTCCTGAAAAGGGGATGCCGATCTTTAGCGTATCTTGCAGCCCGCCGGTGCAATTTTCAAGCAGATTCTGAAAACAGACATTGCTATCAAGACGGAAATAATTGCAGCAAATTTCATTCGGCGCTCGAAATTACGGTTGAATGTCGTAGAATCTACGTTGTGCGGATCCTTTAGCAACTCGATCTAGCGATAGCGAGACAGCCATGACAACGATCTTGATAGTCGACGATTCGGCAGCCGATCGCGCACTGGCGAGTGGTTTGTTGCAAAAACGGAGCGGCAATAAGGTCTTGTTCGCCACGAACGGCATCGAAGCCCTCTCGCAGATCGAGATGCACATTCCCGATCTGGTCGTCACCGATTTGCAGATGCCTGATATGAACGGGCTGGAACTGGTCGACGCGATCAAGGCGAATTATCCGCTGATCCCCGTCATTTTGATGACGTCTCAGGGGAGTGAAGAGATCGCCGTAAAGGCCTTGCGATCCGGGGCGGCGAGTTACGTTCCGAAGAAATCGCTGGCTCGAGAATTGTCCGAAACGGTTGAAATGGTTGCCGCTTCGCTGCGCGAGGACCGTGCCCATTCGCGATTGATGTTTCATCGAATGACGAAAAGCGACTCGACATTCGAGTTGCCGAATGATCTGTCGCTGATTCCCCCCTTAGTCAGTCATTTGCGGCAGATGACACGGTACATGGGCGTCTGCAACGATTCGGATCGGCTGCGCGTGGGTGTAGCGATCGAAGAAGCGCTGGTGAATGCGTATTATCACGGCAATCTCGAAGTCAGTTCGGTGCTCCGCGAGCAGAATCATAATCAATATCACGATTTAGCGCGAAGTCGGATGGAGCAGTCGCCGTATCGCGACCGCAAAATTCACGTCGAGTCGCGGTTGACGCGCGAGCATGCGACGTTCGTGATTCGTGACGAAGGTCCGGGATTCAATCCGGAACTGGTTCCTGACCCGACCGATCAGAAGAATCTCGACCGCCCCTGGGGACGCGGATTATTGCTCATCAGAACATTTATGGATGATCTGCATTTCAACAGTTCAGGTAACGAGGTCACGATGATCAAGCAGCGCAGTGAGTCCATTAACGACGAAGAGGCATGAGGCCGTCCAATCTAACAGCGGGGGGCTAAACCATGGATCAGCAGACTTTTTTTGATGACGAGACGCTACAAAATATTGCTGTCGTTTCGTTGAAGAGCCACCTTTCGAACTACCAGGGGGATGAATTCCTTTCCGCCATCAAGGCCTTGGGCGAAGAGTACGAGCGTTCTGGGATCACCGCCGTACTTGTCGATTTTTCGCGAGTGAAATACTTTGGTTCATCGGTTCTGGAAGGGCTGCGGCTTCTCTGGAAGGAATTGGGAGCCGGGGAGAGACAGGTTTCGCTGTGCGGACTGAACGATGTCTGCCATCAGATTATACATTTATCGCATTTCGACCACGTCTGGTCCGTCTATCCGGACCGACAGTCGGCGTTGAGTGCACTGGCACCCGATCAACCATAGCTCCGCTCGAAATCTGAAATGACGTGGATATCCTCCGAAGAGCTTCATCTTCGCGTACACTATGGTATACTGGCGTGACTGAAGCTTCGTCGGCTTCGTTGGTGTGACATGCTGAGCACGACGACCACTGATGTCACAGCTGCCTGCTCATCATCAAATTGTGCGAATTCGTGTTAGGTTGTAATCGGTCTGGGTCAATCGATGTCGCTTTCGTTCGATCAATATCGAGACGCCATCATCGCCAGCCATGTGCTGTCGGAAGAGGATCTCCGCGTGAGTCTTTCCGCGATTTCCGACGAACGCCCCCCGCCGGACGCTAAAAAACTTGGCAAATATCTGGTGCGTCAGAAACTCCTGACGCAATACCAGGCACAGGAGATATATAGCGGTCGCGGCGAATTGCTTGTTATGGGGAACTATGTCGTCATCGACACGTTGGGACAGGGGGGGATGGGAACCGTCCTCAAAGCACAACATCGTCATATGAAGCGATTTGTGGCGATCAAAGTCATTTCTTCGGAGTCGTTGAAAGACCCTAACGCCGTGCGGCGATTTCATCGCGAAGTCGAAGCCGCGGCCCGGTTGTCTCATCCTAACATTGTCGCTGCGTTCGATGCCGATGAAGCTCACGGCGTGCACTATCTTGTCATGGAGTATGTCGACGGCAACGATCTGTCGCAGATGGTGAAGAAGAATGGCCCGTCGCCGATCGATTCGGCAGTATTTTGCGTTCTGCAGGCCGCATTGGGTCTGCAATACGCGCATTCACAGGGAGTGATCCATCGCGATATCAAACCTTCCAACCTGCTGCTCGACCATAAGGGAACGGTGAAGATTCTCGACATGGGACTGGCACGCATCGAAGAATCTCGCGACGATTCCGCCATGGCAGAGCTGACGGCGACGGGAGCCGTCATGGGGACGGTCGATTATATGTCGCCCGAACAAGCGGCCAATACGAAGAATGCAAATGCCCAGAGTGACATTTACAGCTTGGGTTGCACATTGCATTACCTGATCACGGGGAGGTCGGTCTATGGGGGGACGACACTGATGGAGCGTTTGCTTGCCCATCGCGAGCAACCGATTCCTTCACTCCGCAATGCAGTTGTAGACGTACCCGATGCGGTCGATCAGGTCTTTCGTAAGATGGTTGCCAAGCTGCCTCGAGATCGCTATCCATCGATGACCGAAGTCATCATCGATCTGGAAAAATGTCAGCGGGGTGAAGCCGTTACTGCTTCGGCTTCGCATTTTGACGATAGCCTGCTCAATCATTTTTTGCAGGATCTCGGCGACTCTTCGTCGCAGGAGAAGAGCGTTCCGACTCAGCGGAATGTTGCCGCGGCGACAAAGGAACAAAAGGTCTTAGTTGCCTCTCGTCCAAAATCCATCCTCGCCGCGGGAAGTGCCGATCATGATACCGATGCCAACTCGCTTAATGCCTCGGCAACGCTCGCCGGTCGATTGAGGCCGTCAACTTTGTTGTCGACATCATGGTGGGCGACACATAAAGGCATGAGCATAATCGGAATAGCCATCGGTGCGATCATTCTCTTGGTGATCGCCTCTGTGCAGTTTTTTCCGAATCGGTCGTCACCTCAGCAAGCGAGTGAAGAAAAGACATCCGTCAATGAGACCGCGACTTTGAGTTCCCAGATGCCGGTTTGGGACGATATGCCGAAAGGTTCACCTCCCCCGGCTGTTGCACCGTTCAATGCCCGGCAGGCAGCAAGCCTGAAGAAAGAATGGGCCTCGTATTTGGACGTGCCGATCGAATTCGTGAATGATGTCGGCATCAAGTTTTCGCTGATCCCTCCCGGTGAATTCATGATGGGAAGCAGTGATAATCACGTTGCTGAAATGATGGCGTTAGCGAAAAAGGAGGGTGAGGGTTGGGAATCGCAATATATCATCGCGGAAATCCCACAACATCGAGTCCGCATCACGAAGCCGTTCTACTTGGGCATGTATGAGATCACACACAGCGAATTCGGAAAGTTTGTCAAAGAGCAATCCAACCCGGAGTCGTATAGAGTCGACCTGAAAAGGCCGGCGTATCCAATCGGCGATGTGACACTCAAGGAGATCGAACAGTTCTGTTTCTGGCTCGAGAAGCGAGATGGTTATCGCTACCGTTTGCCGACTGAAGCCGAATGGGAATATGCATGCCGGGCCGGTACGACAACGGTCTTCTCATTTGGCGATACATTGGCATCGACTCAGGCCAATTTTAACGGAAGGTATCCTTTCGGACACGATGTGGTTGGACCTGAACACCGCAAGTTGACGACGGTAGGAACATTCAAACCGAATGCTTTCGGACTGTTTGATATGCATGGGAATCTATGGGAAGCCTGTTCGGATTTGTTCGATTTCAGTTATTACCGTGTCTCTCCAACGGATAATCCGACCGGGCCAAATTACGGAAATTCGTATGCGGTCAGGGGGGGTGAGTACGAAAGAGGCAGAGGACTGTCGTTGAGATCCAGTATGCGCTACACGCGTCGTTTGCCCGATTCGCATGTTGGTTTTCGACTGATTCGCGAGATGGAAAAACCGAATACTCCTCGAACAAGAAACCGAATTCCACTCAACGCCGTGAACTCTCGAGAGCCGTTCAATCGTAAAGATCTCGAAGGCTGGACCATCTTCGGATACCCTGGTTGGCGCGTGGAAGATCAGAACCTTGTCAGTGAATCGCCCCCCGGTCGGCATCCTGGCTGGCTGATGTCGAATGTGGAGTTCGAGGACTTCGAATTCACATTCGAATATACGATCAAAGCCGGTGGAAACAGCGGCGTATTCGTTCGTGCCTGGCCCGAGGGGGATGTCTCGGGTAAGGATTTCATCGAGATTCAATTGCTCGACGACAATCATTCGAAGTTCGCTTCACTTCCTCCCGAAAAGAAGAACGGAGCGATCTACGGTCGCACGGCTCCGATTGCCAGTATCGAGGCTCCCGCTGATCAGAGACATAAAATGCTGATCAGAGTTGCCGGTAAGACGGTTCATGTCGAATTGAATGGCAAAACGATCATCGAACAAACCGTCGAGGAACTCCGTCCCCAAGGACATATCGGCTTACAGATATGTCCCGAAGGGATCGAATTCCGTTCGCTCAGAATTCGAGAGTTTTACGAGCCGTGATTCGTCTCGCGGTACACCGTTTCCAATACGGGCGTTTCGACGGCGCAGCGTTGTTGATATTCGTGCGGTCCCAGGATTTCTTGGGTTATTGCCGGTTCGCCACGCCATACGATCGAAGCATACTCGGCTAGACTCTCAATCCATTCGGGTTTCAGGGTATCACGGCGATCAGCGGGCAACACGACCACGATCCGCTTGGCCCCTTTCCAGTAACCGGGTTGCATCGAATAAAATCGATCGAGATACGACGTCTGTTTCAGACAGGTGTACCGAATTCGTTCGAAGAAGGCATCGTTCAATAGTTCGGGATCTGCCAGAGGTTCGAGCATTATCTGCAATGTTGCATGTGGCTCATGCGTAAGAAATTTGTCGACGATGTTGACAATGTTTGCCAGATGATCATGTAAGTACAGTCCGCGAAACCACAACGAAAAAGCTTGCGCCAGTTGGTCGACTTGTGTTTCAAACTCATGTTCGTTTTCCGATGCATCGAAATCAACGATCCACGATTGGCGGAGAGCAGGTAATTGGGGATGAGATTCATTTTCCGCGAGCACTGGTTCGAGCAGCGAATCAAATTCGGTCTCGAAAATTTCCTCCGCTTCGTCGAGCAATTGATAGAGATCGGAAAGTTCCAGAGTCGGCGTACGCAGAACGTAATAGGGAGGCTGAGACTGGAATTCGAGGCCAAGCTGTGACGCTTCCTGCCGAAAGGCCGTTCCGGGAAGAATCGCCAGACTAAAAACCTGTACGCTGCTGTATTTTCCCGAGTCTTTCACGTAGTGCATGCCACGGCGGATTGATTCGACGGTGTCCCCCGGCAGACCGATGATCAAATCGAGTTTGACCTTGATACCGACGTCGAGCAGCGCTTGCACACCCCGTTCGAATGCCCGCATGTTGTTTTTGCGATCCATCAATTCCATTGCCAGCGGGTCGACCGACTGCAGGCCGATTTCAACTTCGTCAAACCCCGCTTGCACCATCAGCTCGGCGATCTCGGCGTTGATCCCCTCCGCTCGGAGTTCACCAAAGTAGCGAAATCGCCTCTCGGGATTGCAACGAATCAACAAGCGCAGAAAGTCTGAGAAATTCCGACGTTGATTGAGTGTCGGATCGAGCAGTACGACTTCTCGGGCGCCACGTTCGGCAGCGTGTTTAAGATTGGCGACAATTTTGTCTTCGGAAACGAAATACAAATCGTCGTAACTCTTGGGATAATAACAGAACTTGCATTGAAAGACGCAGCCGCGCAATGTTTCGAGCATCATCATCTGCTCATCGGCAGCGTCAAGAATGCCTGCGAGATATGGCGACGAAACCTCGTTCAAATTCGGCAACGGTTTGCGGAACATTGGCATCCAGCGACCGAGCGACTCTGTCGGATCGACGCCGAGTTGTCTGACCGTTGACGTGGCCACAAGACCTGCGATCGATTGTGATTCCGGTTCGGTCTCAGGTATTTGCTTATAATGGTCGAGCAATTCTGCGAACGTCTGCTCCCCTTCGCCGATGACGGCGTAGTCGATGTCGGGATGCCCCAGTACCCAGGCGTTATCGATGGTAATTTCCGGTCCGCCAAGTACGATCTTTAATGTGGGATGTCGTCGTTTCAGTTTCGACGCGATCGAAAGGGTACGATTGATATTCCACAAATAACAACTGAAACCGATCATCCACGGATCGCGAGCCAGGATTTCATTCACGAGGGCCGTGTCACCGAGCAAATTGGCCAATGGCGTCGGCAGAATGTCGATTTCATATTCGGCTTCAAGCCCCTGCTGTCGGGCATACAGCTTCAGATATCCTGCAGCGAGAGGGACGTTTCCGCGTGGCGGCTCGAGCCCCGGCTGAGGAATCGGGAGTTGAACCAGAATTACACGACGACGAGTTGGTTTCATGGCTGCAATGGGGTGAAAATTTGTGACTCGGACTCACGCGAACAACTGAACCGTTAGGAATTTCTCATACTGGTCTGGCTCAATGTAATCCGATGAGTGTGACTACGAAATTTGTCTGAATTCACTATAACATGGGTATCAGGCGGGGGTAAGCTGGATGGGCTATTTTGTGTCCGCCGGATCCGTAGCCGACGGCGCAGCGAGTTGTTATGCTATGCAGCATATATTTCCGGTTTTGCAATACAATCGTCGAATCGACAGAAATCCTTCGAGCAGATTTCCCTAGATCGATTCGCCGAAAGCAAATAGAAGAATCATCGTCGTATCGAAGGGAAAGGAACAGTATTCATGGCACGTAAAGTAACCAGCCGCAAAGAATTGCGTAAACAGGCCGAAGCTGCCGAGGCACGCGATGGTGACGATAAGGGGGGGGTGAAGAAGAAAAAGAAAGTCGCCGTCCGCAAAAAAGTAGTTCGCGCAAAGCGGACGAAGGAAAAAACCCCTGCCCGCATGCGTCGAATCTGGGCCATTTATAGCGGTACAATGAAAGAAGAAGCTCGATTCTCTTACGAACAGCACGCCGAGGCCGAGCAGAAGATGGAAGAGCTTCGCGGCAAATCGAAAAAGATGTATTTCATCCTCCCGCTGAGCGAGCCGATCACCGAACCTCTACCGGTCGCAGCTGATGCGGAATAGATCCGTACTGCCAACGCATCAGCTATCCTCCCAGTTGACGACGCAAATCGTGGACGATATCGGCGAGTTCGTTCATCTGTGTTCGTAACGTCTCGATATCCGATTCGAGACTACGATTCTGATCGGAGAGTTTCTGACAGAGCGCGTTCAAGTCGTCGTATCGTGCCGGTGAACTCGATCCGTTCGTCGACTGAGATACTGGATCGTCGTCAATCATCGTTTGGCGCGAACTTGTTCGCGCCAAATCACCTTCGTCGAACGAACTGGTCGACGAATCATCGAACTCCTGACGATATTCAAGACGTTGGCCTTCTTTCTCGGTGTACCAATTGTGGTCGACGAGAATTCCCCGGCGCTCGAGCGGGCCGTCTGCCTGCGCAAAATTCATTTCGATGAGCCCTTTCAATTCCGTCCGCAGTTGTTCGAGTGATTCGATCGGTGCCATTCGGCTGGCCCGAGATCTCAATTCACCCAACTGTTGTTTGCCCCGAAGCAGCAGCTCGGTGAGCAATGCAAGTTGCGGTTCGCTCATCGTGAAGCGATGTCGCATATAATGACGGAAGCGTTGTGTTCTTCCCGTTTCGGTATGCACAACGGCGACAAGGCCCAGCTCTCGAAGTTGATCGAGCGTCTCTTCAACGGCGTCTTCGGTGTAGCTAGCAATAGGATCGCGGTTATTTTTCTGATTGCATCCCGCGGTGACCGCCTTGAGCGTCAGGGGATAATACTCAGGCGTCGTGATCCCCTTCTCGACCAGCACTCCCAACACCCGGCGTTGTGCTTTCGTCAGGTGTGTAATCGATATCTGAGTTTTTGCATCCATTTCGGGCAAAGCATGTTCGTTCATCGGCAGAGCACTCCGTTGTGGCATTCGACAAGATTGTTTCCAGAGAGCGTGTTATAACGTTTCAGGAAATGTTCTCTCAAGGCCGATTGGAAGTTGCATCGGTTGACTCCGCCGATTCAGTCTTTGCTGGTTTGACGCCGAGTTGCTGGTTCCACTGGTGCTCGGGACGGGCCAGGATATCGTCGATGACTTTCGTCACGGCATCGGCTTCCGTCTCTTTCCCCTCTTCACGGGCGTGGGCAACGATCTCGCGGGCCTGGGGGATCATCTCTTTGTAGAACCGTTCGCCGACTTCGAACATGCCATGCCAATGAGCATAGTCGGGGGCCATCATCGAGGCCCCATGCCGGGCTCTTCGTCCTTCGTGATGCCAGAGATAGAACCAGGTCCATTCGATTTCCTCGTCGAATTGCGTCGAGGTGAGCAGACCGTTTTCGAGCAGCGAAGCCATAATGTTCTGGCCAGGTTTCGCGAACTTTTCGTTAAACAGCACGATAAAATCGTCGTACTGTTTATAGAAGGCGTTGACGTAATCGGGGGTATGGCAGTGCAGACAGACCTGCTTCATATTGGTCCGTTTTTCCTCCGCAGAGAAGGTAACCAACTCGCGACGTTTGTCGGGATCGGTTTCAGTGACAACGTTCCCCTTAGCGTCGGTATCGAGCACTAAGCTGACGGGGGGACGATTCGTCCACGAGATGCGCTCGCCAGGGTTGTGTGTGATCCGTCCTTCGTTACGGGAATGTCCTGACATGTGACACGTCGCACACGTGGGGGCTTGGGAGTAATCTTCTCCGAGCACCCATTTGTGCGCATCAAGATTCATTTTGTCCTTCAAGTCACGAAACGCGACACCATGTTTCGATTCTTCGTAGATTTCTTTCTGCGGATGATCGGGACCGAGATGACATTTGCCGCAGTTCTCGGGTTGCCGTGCACGGCGGGGTGAAAAGTCGTGCCGGCTGTGACACGCCGAGCACGATCCTCGCGATCCGTCGAGATTAAGCCGGCCGATGCCCGTGTTCGGCCATGTCGAGAAATGAAACTTCGGTCGACCATCTTCAGATTTCGCAATCTGATCGAGTACGGCAAGATTCGTCGGATGCCCCGCCTCATTCGGTTTCAAATCGTCGACGGTGATCTTGTTCCCCTCTTTTGACATCAGCGCCACCTTGCTGCCGTGACATTGCTGACAACCGACGAATGCGCTCGCCATGCCATCGACGGAATCGATGTCGGGTCGGCCGGGGGTTGGCGAGTGCGGATTGAAGAAGTGCGGACCGTTGGGGTTGTCGTCGTCGCGATATCCTTCCACCTCTTCGGCGAGAAAATTATCGAGCGAGGCAAGAATGTTGCCCGCCTTGGCGTGATGGCTGGCGGTGAACTCGTCGTACACCTTCTTATGACACCGAGAACAGTCTTTCGGTGTCACGACGGTCGCGATCAGGGCACCGTAATGCGTAAAGCTGTCGGCGTCTTCCTTCTGGGCCTGATGGCATTCGACGCAGCCAACCCCCTTTCGGGCGTGCGTACTGCCAGTCCAGTGATCGACGATCCCCGGCGACGACTTGCCGTGACATTCCACACACTGCCGAGAACTGATCGGCGGTGTGATATGCGGACCGCTGACTCCCGATTCTTCACGGCGACGGACAACCTCCACCGCCTGGACGAGAACAAGAGAAAGAAGAAAGACGATTCCCAATAAGCCAATGATAGTTCGTTTCGTTCGCAGTTGCATGACAGACCTTTTTGGATATTCCGATCGATATCGACATCAGGTGATGTTTTTAGACTTTGTTTGATCTAATGCACCTGCAGCGCTTCCCATGTCGTTAGACCAACCAGGAGAAATACGCCGATGATGCCGATCCAGAAACTGATGTCTTCGTTGCGGGTGATTTTTCTCAGCCAGACATCAATAAACGGCCAGGTAAACATCATGAAGACAATGAGCCCCATACTCAAAACGGCGACTGTCGCCGAGAAGAGTTTTAACCAGCGAAACGTCGCATAGAAAAACCATTCGGGCTTGATGATTTCGGGAGTCGTGAGCGGGTCGGCCTTCGGACCCATCCCTGCGGGAAAAACAGTGGCGAGGACGCTCAACAGAATCATCAGCACCAGGCCAATGATCAGTTCACTGTAAAAGTGATCGGGGAAGAAGTCGAAGTATTTCTTCTCGGGCTCGGGTTCGTCTTCGAGTTGAAGTTCGGTCACCCCTTGCAGACGAATCAACGCGATATGAACGGCGATCAGTCCGATCAATGTGGCCGGCAACACCGCCGCGTGCAGAATGAAAAACCGCGGTACGGTGTTCTGATTGTACTGGTCGCCGGCGAGCAACATGCGCTTGGCAAACCCGCCGAGGTAGGGAATCGTGTCGCAGATATTCGCGGCGACGCTCGCTCCCCAGTAGCTCAATTGTTCGAAAACGAGGCTGTAACCGGTAAACCCGATAAGCAGTGTGACCAGCAGCAGACACATGCCGATCATCCAATTGATCTCGCGCGGTTTGCGATACGCGGCGGTGAAGTAGACCCGCATCTGATGTAGAATCACGGCGGCGATCATCAGCGTGGCGGCCCATTTGTGGACGCTGCGAAAGTACCAGCCGTAGGTGACTTCCTCGGTGATCCGTTGCACCGACTGATACGCGGTTTCGGGGGCTGGTTGATAGTAGAAGGCGAGCAGAATTCCTGTGACGATCTGTACGACGAACAGATACGCAGGAGTTCCCCCGAGACAGAACCACCACCAGCGGAGGTGATTGGGAACCGGCTCGTTGCTTAGTTCGGCCAGTTGCACGCCCGATACGGGAACGCGTTCTTTGAACCAGTTCAGCATCCGTCCCATGTGCTCGCCATTCCTGTCTGTGGCGTTTCAATTCATTATTCAGACGACTTTATGTGATTCGATCACACCAATGCTTCTGCAGATACTTCGATAAACAACATCCCCTCTTCGATCTTGAGCGGATATTTCAGCAGCGATTGCCCTGCTTCGAAGGGAGGGCCTTCCGTCGCTTTCCCTTCGGGATCGAACGCCCCGTTATGACACGGGCAGAAGAAGCGGTTATTCTGCAACTCCCAGTGAACCTGACATCCCAGATGCGGACAGATGCTTGATAATGCGACAAAATCGGTTTCGGTTCCGGAATCTCCCGTGCGGCTGATCACGACGGTTTCTCCGGCGGGGGAGCTGTACGTCATCGATTCGCCCATAGCGAATCCCGCGAGATCGCGAACGAACTGCCAGATCTTTTCGGTTCCATGACTGGGAAACAGAAACTGCCCCATCATCGAACCGAAACATCCATAACCACCGACGAGGCCGAACGCCATCACCGCCGATGAGCTTTTGGCGATGAAATCACGGCGTGGTTCTTCCTCGGAAGCCGTGTGTGGTGGCGCAGTCTCACCCTTGATGGGAATGCTCTCTTCATGGTGTTGTTCATCGCCGAGTTGATGTTGCATGGGCGACCCTTTCGCCGAATCGTCACATCCCTCAAACGTCGACGTCCAGTCGATGTGCGATTTAAAAAAACAAAAAGCCTGTTTCCGCACAATGGGTGCAGCTACAGGCTTCGTGACCTTTTCAAAATCAGCTCCCGACATGAAAGCTACGAACGATATACCAACACCAGTTGTTCACGTCAACCGATGCGAATCGCGGCGGGTTTTCTAGTGTTCTTTCTGGCAAGGCATCCGTTTTTATCTCAGTGCTTCGTGTTTTTCACCCCGGCGAACGCTTTGATACGTCAGGCCGCGGACTTGTTCAGGGCGCGGGCCGGGTAAGAGACCGCCAATGAACGCGGCGGTGATCATGGTGAAGGCCCACGAGACCGGGCCTAACATAAACGGGGAGATCGAACTGACTTTCATGCCGTAATGTTCGGCGATCACATCGGTGTAGCCCATGGCCAATCCGGCCGAGATGCCGAGAAGTACGGAGATCAGAGCCGTTTGCCGGCCGACGTGCGGGAGCAGAATGCCCATCATGAAGAGCGCCCCGAGCGGCCCCAGTACGCAGTTGAAGCTCTTCATCTGCAGGTCGATGATGTTCTTGTTGTCGGGATACATTGTAAAGAGCACACCGATAACGGTGATCAGAAATCCGATGACCAGCGTCAAACCTTGAGCGACGCGTAACTCGGTGTGGTCCGACATGCCCGGATTTCTTCCGCGAATGATGTTCACCACAATCACCGTGGTCGTGGAGTTGATCCCCGAATCGAGACTCGATTGAGCGACCGCGAAAATCGCAGCGATGATCAATCCGGTGACGCCGATCGGCAACCCATGCACGATGAAGTGCGGGAAGATTTTATCGGCAAAATAAGGATCGCGAGGATCGGTCACACCGGGGGGGAGTTCGTTGGTGTGACGGATGAAGTAATACAACAATGCCGCACCGACGAGACCGAGTAACAGTTGCATCACCGTATCGAGAAAGTAATTCATCCCCGCGACTTTTCTTGCGGCTGCCGCCGATTCGGTCGTGAAGTATCGCTGCAACGCGACCTGATCGGAACAGTGCGTGCAGATATGCCAGATGACGCCACCAAGCACCACCCAGAGAACGGTTGTCCGTTCGGCGAGGTTCCAGCTTGCTATCGGCGGAAACGCATGTGATGCGCTGGTGATGTCTGTGATCCAATCGACCGGTCCGCTGTCGGTGCGCATGGCAATAATGACAACCGTGAAGACCGCTCCAATAAACAGGCAGATGAACTGCATCACGTCGGTCCAGATAACGGCTTTGATGCCTCCGAGTGCGGTATACACGGTGCTGATGACGCCGGTCGCAATGATGACGATATAGAGCCATGCCTTTTCATCGATTTGAATCAATCCACCACTGAGAGTTGCCAATGCTGCGGGGGCTGTCGATTGCGTCATCAACGCGAGCGCCATCGACGCCGTGAAAATGATCGCTCCCATCCAGACGAATCGCATGTAGAGATAACTCCCGACGGCGACCCAGCGGGTAGCGCCGCCGAAGCGCATATCGAGATATTCGTAAGCACTCGTCAACCGTAACTGCATGAAGAACGGTACCCAGATGTAAGCGACGACAAAGTACGAAATGGGGACGCCGATAAGGGCGAGCGTGATGCTCAACCCGTGCTGGATGATCTCACCGGGGGCACCGAGATACGACAACGTCGACATCAGGGTGGCGATCATACTGATTCCGACCGCCCACCACGGTAGATGCCGCGAACCGACGAAAAATTCTTCCGACGTGGTTTGCTGCCGTGCAAGATAACCGCCGATCCCCAGCATGATCATCATGTAGACGCCGATGATAACGTAATCGAAGGTATGCATTCCCGTTTGCGCGAGAATGAACAGCGTGAGGGACGGTAATTCGAATGCCAAAGTCTTTCTCCCGTAGTGCCGAAACCGGGTCGCTCTACGTCATCAAAGGTCTTCGAATCGATGTCGACGGCGATATGTATCCGGTGTGAAGCGATCCGACTGGAGGATCGTTTGAAGTAAAATATAATCGTTTAAAGAGTGGTCGATGTCGACCCACAACGGAGACGCCGTGACAGAACGCGAACGTCTCAAATACAGGAACACACATTCTGCCCGATTGTGATGTCGAAACACAAGTTCGCGGAGTCGATTTCCCGACGTTTCAGCCGAGTACGGTTCGACAAGCCGTCAATACCGCATCGTGCAGCAAGCCGTTGGTGACAATCACGCCACGATTCGCACGCAATTCGTGTCCCAGACTGAAATCGAGGGGTTTGCCGGCGATGTCGGTCACCTTCCCTCCCGCTTCTTCGACGACCAGTACGCCACCGGCGTGATCCCAGATTTTCTCGACATAATCGGCTCGTGTAGGAAGGCGGAGATACATGTCGGCTTCGCCGCGCGCCACGACTGCGTATTTTGCCTGGCTGTCGAGTCGACGAGATTCTTTCGTAATACCCAACTGTTGCGCAATCATTGTGGCCTGATCGTGATCGCTGTGTCCCGATTCGACCGATTCGCACATTCGCGCCTGTTCGCCGTGAGACGTCTGACTAACGTGAATTGGCGTCGAGATCTCGCCTTTGAGTGCAAAGGCGCCTTGACCGCGCACGGCGTAAAACAAACCGCCGACGGAATCGGGATCGTCCACCGTCGGAAGATTCGGACATCCGAGGACCGCAACCTGAATGACGCCGTCGACGATGAGCGCCAGCGAGACGGCGTATTGTTCTTTCCGCAAAAACCCCTTGGTGCCGTCGATGGGATCAAGCGTCCAGAAGCGTTGTGATGCGGGGCGGATTTTACCGCGATCGATCCAGGAGAGAACGTCGTCTGTCGATGCAGATCCCATAATTGACGTCACCTCGGCATGGACTTGCTGCATAAACGCGGCATTTGCCGGTTGACGGAGTTCGGCGGCATCTTCTTCGGCAATGATCTGGTCATCGGGAAGATATTTTGAAAGAGTGCGGCAGACAATGGCCTGACTGCTGAAATCGGCGACGGTGACAGGGCTCTTATCTTTCTTGTCGAGTTTTTCGGTTTCGATTTTCGACTGCACCGAACGACAAGCCAACATCGCCGCTGAAACGGCGGGTATGGCGGTTTTTAATTCCTGAAGATAGTCTGCGGTCATGAGTCAACCTGTGAATTGTCTTTCGTTCTCATCCGGTCTGCTGTCAGTTTCTCCCCAAAGGAGAAGGATCTCAATTTCGAATAACACAAACGGCACGGGTGTGCAAGACGCCCGTGCCGTTTGTGTTCTGTTTTTACGCCGAGGTTACTGAGACTTCATTCGTTTACGAATATCGGTCTCGAGTACGCCGAACGCTTGTTCGTGCCTTTGCAACGCCATCGACAGAGCGGCGAGGAGCCGCTTCGCGGTGAAGTGATTAAGAATAATGCGTTGTGAAACCTTCACGGTCGAACCGGCACTGAGGGGATTCGGATTCAGTCCCATATCGAGCACCAGTTCTTCCGGAGTGCTGGACACGCGACAGAAATTGGCATAACAGGCCATCACGCTCGAATCGTCGACGTTCACTTGTTGTTGCGTCGGTGCCGGGACGTTGCCTTCCACCTGACCGTCTCGTTCGCTTTTCTCCGTAACCATTTTGTCTCCTTCGTGAATGTTGCATCCTCAAAATAGGGGAAGCGTAAACCGCGAACTCCGTCGTTATGTCTGTTCTCAGTTTGGCGGACATCGTTAAGTGTCCTCTGCGAACTATACAAGCAGTTCACCGTTTGATGCAATAACTGTTATTTCGGAGGTGCAGATTCTATGCTTTAATGACTCGTCTAATTCGTCCATCTTTCCCGATCTAACACGATTTCCTCGAAAATGAACGATTCAAGCACTTCCCCGAACAAACTCGTTCCTACTTTTCAGACCAATGGAGTAACGCTTGACGAGAGTCCGTTCATTCGCATAGCCGGAATTTCCAAACAATTCGGCGGGGTGATGGCGTTATCCAATTTCTCTCTCGATATCCAGCAGGGAGAATTTCATGCCCTCGTCGGCGAAAACGGAGCCGGCAAGAGCACATTGATGAAAATCCTTTCGGGTGTCATCACCGAGTACGACGGCGAACTTTGGCTGCGCGATCAAACCGTCCGTTTTCGCAATACTCGCGAAGCAGAGCAGGCCGGCATCAGCATCATTCATCAGGAATTAAATCTGGTTAACGAACTTTCTGTCGCCGCGAATATCTTCCTCGGTCGCGAGTTCAAAAACCGCATGGGCTGGCTCGATGATCGTCGTATGGAATACGAAGCGCAGGCGATTTTCAATGAACTCGAATGTCACATTGATCCGAAGCGACCGGTTTACGAGCTGCGTGTCGGCGATCAGCAACTCGTTGAGATTGCCAAAGCTCTCTCCCTCAATGCTGAAATTCTCGTGATGGACGAACCGACGAGTGCGCTCACTTCATCCGAAGTCGACCGCCTGTTTCGGGTCGTTCACAAATTGCTTGCTCGCGGCGTGACGGTAATTTACATCTCGCATAAGCTCGACGAAGTGTTTCGGATGTCGCAGCGTATCACTATTCTGCGTGACGGTCAAAAAGTGGTCACGCTGACGACGCGGGAAACCACACTGCGCGAGGTGACTCATCACATGGTCGGTCGGCAGATCGAACAGCGGGAACAGATTGCCCGCCGCGAACGAGGGCCGGTGATCTTGAAGGTCGACAGGCTGTCGTTGCCCCATGCGATGTCAGGCCATCGCGACCTCTTACGAGAGATCAGCTTCGAACTGCACAGTGGCGAAGTGCTGGGGATCGCCGGACTGATGGGTGCCGGACGCACCGAATTGCTCGAATCGCTGTTCGGGGCGACGTCCGAAGACCCGCAGGGAACCATCTCAATTGCCGGCAGACCGGTTACATTTCGGCATCCCGAAGAAGCCGTGCAGCAAGGATTGGCTCTCGTTCCCGAAGACCGCAAACGACAGGGATTGTTTTCGCATATGAATGTTCGCGAGAATATTTCACTTTGCTCTCTCGCTGAATTGGCAACCATTGGTGTCGTGCAACGTCATCGCGAAATGTCGCACGTCGACGACGCCATTGCGCTCCTCAGTGTCAAAACGGGTAATCGCGAAGCCGCGATCACCAGCCTGAGCGGTGGCAATCAGCAAAAATGCATCATGGCCCGCTGGCTCGAAACCAGGCCGAGTGTGCTGCTGCTCGATGATCCGACACGCGGCGTTGATGTCGGCGCCAAGGCCGAATTATATCAAATCATCGATCGTCTCTGTGCCGAAGGGCTCGGAATCATCGTGACGTCGAGTGAACTTCCCGAACTAATTACGCTCTGCGATCGAATTCTCGTCCTCTGTGAAGGAGAGCTTACCGGTGAATTCTCGCGCGACGAATTCAGTGAACATGTCTTGATGGAAGCGGCGACGAGAAGAAACAGATCGTAACGCCCTCCTTCCGAGAATTCATTCGATGGTCGCCGGTTCGGCACGCATTACCTTGCCGATCTGCCGTACGGCCTGTCGGAGACGCTGTGAATTTTCGACGATCGCGAGACGGAGAAAACCTTCTCCCTCGTCCCCGAAGCCACGGCCTGGGCTGACAGCGATGCCACCTTCATCGAGCAATTTCATCGCAAAGTCGATCGAACCCATTTTATCCCACGGTTCGGGGATTTTCGCCCAAACGAACATCCCTGCCTTTGGTTTTTCGATCTCCCAGCCTAGTCGGCTTAAGCCATCGCATAATACGTCACGGCGGCCTTGATATTCGGCCGCGACACTTTCGACGGCAGCGTCGCAATGACGCATCGCCACGATCGCAGCAATCTGCACAGCCTGAAAGATGCCGTAATCGTAGTAACCTTTGATCGTTGCCAGTGCCCGGACCATTTCGTTGTTGCCGCAGCAAAACCCAACCCGCCAGCCTGCCATGCTGTAGCTTTTGCTCATCGTGGTAAATTCGACACCGACATCAAACGCACCGGGTGAGGCAAGAAAGCTCGGGGCTTTGTAGCCATCGTAGCAGATATCGGCGTATGCAAAATCGCTGATCACCAGGAAGTTGTACTTCTTTGCGAGGGCGACGAGGTCGTTGAAAAACTCCTGCTCGATCACTGTCGCCGAGGGGTTATGTGGAAAGTTAGCGATCACCAGTTTCGGTTTCGGATACAAATGCTGGCAGGTATATGCGATCCGAGAAAGAAACTGCTCGGGATTTCGAACATCAAGGGCGATCACGTTTCCCGATGCGAGCACGACCGAATAAACGTGAATCGGAAACGAGGGCGCGGGGACGATCGCCGTGTCGCCCGGCCCCATCAGCGCCAGGCACATATGGCTGAAACCCTCTTTCGAGCCGATGGTGGCGATAATTTCTTTGTTCGGCTCAAGTCGTACACCGTAGCGCTTCCAGTATCGAACAGCCACTTCCTTGCGTAGGTTTTCGATTCCATTCGCGACCGAGTATCGGTGATTGCGAGGATCTTTGATCGCCTCAGCCAGTTTCTCTGCGATCAAAGGGTCAGGAGCATCGGTCGGATTTCCCATTCCCAGATCGATGACGTCGATTCCGGCGACGCGTTTCTGATATTTGAGCTTGTTGATCTTGCCAAACAGATAGGGGGGCAGCCGTTTGATTCGTTCCGCGACCGGGATCGTAAAGGGATCGTCAGAAAATGGGATATCGGATTCGTTTCGCATGGGGATAACACAGTTGAGGGAATAGTCGGAACAGGAAGGTCTGGACGAAAACTTCACGCAGAAGCTGACACAACCGTTCGTCAGCATTAATGGTTATTGTAGCAATTGCCGCGATTCCGGATAGATATGTTGAGACGAACTCAGGGATGATCACGATTTTCAAGATCGCGGGTCTGTCAAAGGGGGTGAAATACCAGATCGCTACGCCGGCGGTCTCGCATTCCGTAGTCGAGCCCGGCCTCGTTTTATATACTGACAATCGTTTGATTGTCACATTGTCGTCGAATGGGTCGCCTGGTGTCGCATCGCCTCCTTTCTTCGGGGCCACTTATGACCGTTGTCTTGCTGCTCGCCGTCTGTTTTCTTGCCTATTCAAATGGTGCCAATGATAACTTCAAGGGTGTCGCCTCTCTGTTTGGGAGCAGGACAACCAGCTATCGTGCGGCGATTGCCTGGGCGACGGTGACGACTTTTGCCGGGTCGGTCGCGGCGATTTTTCTCGCACAGACGCTGCTGAAGAGATTTTCGGGAAAAGGGCTCGTGCCGGATGAACTTGTCGGCTCGGAGAATTTTCTGTTGTCGGTGGCTCTCGGTGCGGGATTTACGGTGATTCTTGCGACATACACCGGGTTTCCAATCTCGACCACTCATGCTCTCACCGGTGCGATGGTCGGCAGTGGCTGGGTCGCCGTCGGATCGAACGTGCACTTCGTTGTTCTTGGGAAGGCGTTTTTTCTGCCATTGCTGGTCAGCCCTCTGGTGGCAATCGTACTGGGAGCCGGCCTATACCTCATATTTCGCTGGTTCCGCCTGCAATGCGTCATCACGAAGGAGTGGTGCATCTGCGTCGGCAAAACGCAGAACGTGGTGCCGATTCCTCAACCGTCATCGCTTATGGCGCTCCAGACGGTTGCTCCTGTCATCGAAGCCCGAATCGATGTGCAGACACAATGCGATCAACGCTACGCCGGATATTTTCTGGGTGTGAATTGCCAGCAGATGATGGACCTGTTCCATTTCCTCAGCGCGGGGATCGTCAGTTTTGCCCGCGGCTTAAACGACACTCCCAAAATTGCCGCCTTGCTGTTGGTGCTACCGGGCTTGGGCGTGCAGGGTGTGCTGCTTGCTATCGCTGTAGCGATTGCGATCGGGGGATTGCTGAGTGCCCGACGTGTCGCTGAAACGATGAGCCATAAGATCACAGGGATGAACCACGGTCAGGGTTTTTCTGCGAATCTTGCCACAGGATTGTTAGTTACCGTTGCCAGTCTGTTCGGCATGCCGGTCTCGACGACTCATGTATCGGTCGGGTCGCTGCTGGGAATCGGAATCACCACACGCCAGGCCGATTTTCGCGTCATTCGCTACGTGTTGCTGTCATGGCTGTTGACGTTGCCTTGCGCAGCCATTCTCGGTGGCGGCTTTTTCTGGTTGACGTCTCATTGATGCTATGCCAGATCGAACAACATGATTTCGGCGTCTGTTATCGCTTGAATGACGAGCGACGTCTCCTCGCTGACGGCGGCACCGTCGCTGGTTTCCAGCGTTTGGTTGTTGAGCATCACCGAGCCGCGTAGCACTTGCAGCCAGGCGTGTCGTCCCTCGGCGATGGCATATTCGATCTGTTGGCTCGTATCGATGTTTGCCAGGAAAATGCGAACATCCTGATGAATCAGCAGCGACCCGTTGGCTGCGTCGCGCGAGGCGACCAATTGCAGTTGGTTGTGTCGGACTAATTCGGCAAACCGTTTTTGTTCGTAACTGGGTTCGATCCCCTTTGTTTCAGGGAACAGCCAAATTTGATAGAGATGCACCGGCTCGGTCGCCGAAGGGTTGAACTCGCTGTGCGTAATTCCCGTGCCGGCGGACATTCGCTGAAATTCGCCCGGCGTGAGGACTTCGCCGTTCCCCATCGAGTCCTTATGTTCGAGGGCTCCTTCCAGCACATACGTGACGATTTCCATATCGCGGTGCGGATGCGTGCCGAAACCTTGTCCTGGCGCGATGCGGTCTTCGTTCATCACGCGGAGCGAGCGAAACCGCACGTGCTCGGTATCCTGGTATGTGGAAAACGAAAACGTGTGATACGTATCGAGCCAGCCGTGATCGGCATGGCCTCGATCAGAGGATTTGCGGATTTGAATCATTGGGAAACCTGCTGGAGAGCTTCGATGTGAGTTCATCCATGAGCATGGTTGCAGTGGAATCAAAGTCAACTATCGAAAAGATGAACTCACATCATATAATAAGTTGCAGAGCAAATTGTAACTGCGAGTCAGTTGAAGTCTATTCCTGACTCACTTGGATAAGGAGCCCATGTTGTGTTTTGTCGCCGATTTCCAATTGAGGTTGCCGTCTGTTGTTTCGGTCTCTTGTCGGTATTAGGCGATCAAGGTATGGCCGATGATTTAACCGCGCCCTCCACGGCGAAACTCTACGAAGGATTCAGCGGATACTCCCGTAAGGTGACAACCGATTCGGAAGATGCACAGAAATGGTTTGATCAGGGAATCCAACTTCTTTATGGATACAATCACGACGAGGCGATTCGCTCGTTTGAAAAAGCGGCTGAACTCGATCCGTCGTGTGCGATGGCGTGGTGGGGATCAGCTTATGCCCGCGGGCTTCACATCAACAACCCCGAGATGGGAGAAGAACAAAGCCGGCTTGCCTACGAAGCGGCACAAAGAGCGATGGAGTCGCTTAATGACGAATCGCCGGTCGAGAGGGCGCTCGTCAAAGCTGTGAGCCAACGGTACGCGATTCCGGTTCCCAAAGATCGTTCTTTGCTCGATCAGAAGTACGCTGATGCAATGGAAGATGCCTGGCATCAGTTTCCTGGAGATCCCGATGTCGGAGCGCTGTTTGCCGAGTCATTGATGAATCTGCAGCCGTGGGATCTCTGGACCGACAAAGGAGAACCGAAGGGACGCATCTTCGAAATACTGGCCGTTCTCGATAAGACGATGTCGCAGACACCTCTCCATCCGGGGGCGAATCATTTTTTCATTCATGCCATCGAGGCGTCCCCCTGGCCCGAGAGAGGATCCGAAGCTGCCGATCGATTGACGGATCTTGTACCAGGATCCGGGCATCTGGTGCATATGCCCTCGCACATTTTCATACGCACAGGACGTTATGCTGATGCAGTTGAGGCCAATACGCGGGCTATTGCTGCCGATGAAAATTATTTTTCTAAAGCTCCCACGCCCGATTTTTACAGTTTGTACTTCATGCATAATGTCCATTTCTTGGCGTATGCGTCGATGATGGAGGCCAACTATGAAAGGGCGATATCCGCTGCCCGTAAACTCGAAGCGACCATACCATCGGAGTTTCTGAAAGAACATGTAAAGATTGCCGATGGTTTCATGACGACGGCATTGCACGTGATGATTCGCTTTGGAAAGTGGGAAGAGATACTGATGGAGCCCGAACCGGAAGGGTGGAGACGTCTCAGTCTGGCTGAATGGCGATTTGCGCGATCAGTCGCGTATTCGTCTTTGGGCGATACATTCAACGCAAATGTTGAGTTAGTACGAATGAATGAGGTCGCGGCGGACTTGACCGACGAATGGAAGATGGGCAATAACCTGGCATCCGATGTTGTCGCTATTGCGAGTTTAATGGCGGAAGGAGAACTGGAATTTTTCATCGGAGAACCCGAACGCGCTTTTGACCTGTTGCGGCAAGCTGTCGTGCAGGAAGAAAAGCTCAAATACGATGAACCTCCCGGTTGGATGCAACCGGTTCGGCATGCCCTCGGCGCGTTGTTGTTGGCCGATGGTCGACCCGTCGAAGCCGAGAGAACGTATCGAACCGATCTCGAACGACATCCCCACAATGCCTGGTCTTTGTTGGGACTGCAACAGTCTCTGCGGAATCAGCGAAAAATGGAAGAAGCCGAAGCGCTTACTCCAGAGGTCGAAGCCGCCTGGGCCAGAGCCGACGTGAAGCCCATCGCGAGTTGTCTGTGTCACCCCGATGCGAGAAAGCAATAGGTGTTGTGACAAAACAAGCGGAAACCACCGACGACATTTGGACCGTGTACATCCTGCGGTGCAAAGACGGCACGTTTTATACGGGTATCACCAAAGATATCACTCGACGCTGTCGACAGCACAATGCCGGTATCGCCTCGCGTTACACGCGCAGCCGGTTGCCGGTCGAAGTCGTTTACCAGGAGTTGCAAATCGGTCGTGGCGTGGCGATCAAACGCGAACTGGCCGTCAAAGCCCTGTCACGAAAGCAGAAAGAAGAATTGATTCTCGTCGAGTGAAACGGATTAACAAACGGGTGGCGTTATCGAATACAATAACACTTCATTTCCCAGCCGTTCGAACGCCGACTCGAAGGTCATGCCCAGCTTTTCGGTGACGCGGCGCGAGGCGTGATTTCTCTTCTGTACGGTGGCGATGATGCGGGGCATCTGCAATGTCGTCAGACCAAACGACAAGACATTTTTTGCCGCTTCTGTCGCCAGTCCACACCCCCAGTATTCCTTGGCCAGTCTCCACCCAATTTCGGGGACGCCCTCCGTCGGTACGTACCCACAGAAGCCGATCAACCGCTCGTCATCCTTGTGAATAACCCCCCATCGGCAATACCCGAGTTCGCGCACAAGGCGTCGCGCCGTGTCGATACAATCTTGTGTTTGTTCACTGGTCCAGGGGACTCCTTCGCGGACGAATCTCATCACCAATGGATCGGAACAGATCGCATGAAATGCCTCGAAATCGTCGTCGACAAATTCGCGAAATGAAAGTCGAGCGGTCTCCGGTGGAACAGGCATAGGGCGAACTTTCTGCAGGCGGCGTTGATGAATCCTGTCGAGAGATCACCGCCTCTTGCAGTAGACCGCGTACAACCGTGCTTCACCCGTCGCCGGGAAGTGAATCTGCACGCCGAACTCTTCATCCAGCGGCGTCGGCGTGGAAGCGTTCGGGAATTCGATCTCGATGTTGACCCCCGAAGTCGTCACGACTGCGGCATTCTTGCCCGCATATTGCGGGATCGGCCGCGCGAGTTTGTCGAGCAGCTCCACTTTGAGCGGATGAGCATCATCGACGTTCTCGATATTCAGGCTGACCGTGTAACCGTGCTTCTCGGCAGGGACATTTGTCGTTTGGACCAGGCAATCCTGATCGTCGACCATCCGCGAGAGATAGCCAAAGCCGTCGCGACGAAGCGTGGCTAACCCGATCTCCATTCCTTTAAGCTCTTCGATCGTGTTCCAGTGCGAGTACCAGATATAAGTTCTGTCGCCGACGTTGACGAAGGCGTGACCTTGCAAGAGCGCGACGTCGTCCCACTCGCCCGGCTTGCCGCGCGGGATCACTTTGAAATCGGGAACCGGTTCTCGAAAGTGAATGCCGTCGTTGCTGAGTCCCAGACCGAGGTCGATGACGGCGCCGGTCGCCGTTCCTTTCGCATCGGGATGATCTTGCCACATGCCATGCAGACCGACGAGTACGTTGTTGCGATTCCACAGGCCAAAGCCCATGTGTCCCTGCTGTCCTTCGAGCGGTTTATCGACGAGCATTCCCGGCCGCGCGAAAGCGAACGCCGTCGCCTGCGACCAGTTTTTGAAATCGGACGAACGATACAATCGCGTCGCCCGACCGACGTCGCGGCCGTCCATGCGCCACATCCAGGGCGAGATGAGCTGCCCCGGCGCGTAATAGAAATCGCCGAATTTGTACAAGCCCGCGACTTCGAACCGCTCGCCGCCTGCGTTCATCGGTCGATCGCCGACGACTTTCCAACTGAGACCATCGGCACTCGTTGCAGCGATGAAGGCGCCCCACCGGCTTTCGTCAGGACCGATCTTGCTCCGGCCTCCTTTAACATCTTCAAACGGCACATGCGCAATAAATGTCGCTTTGTAGCGCTGCGACGGATCGGGATCGTTCGGTTCGTAGAGCACCGAGAGAAAGTCGTTGACCCGGCTGAGCGAAAACGGATCGGACTCGACCAGACAGATATTGTTATGTGTGTTGCCGTTGAATTCGACCAACCCGAGGTCGGGTTTTTCCCAATGGATACCATCCTCGCTCTCGGCGTAGAGCATCGGTCGCCACCAGCCGGGGGCCTGCCCGCGAGCGAGTTCGGTTTCGAACATGCCGAGATACCACATACGGAATTTTTTTCCGTCGTGCATCACGGTGCCGTAGAGAATCGCGTGGCCGTAATCGGGCGAGCCTTTCGGCCCCTTGCGCACCACAGGGTTCTCGGGATGTTTCGTCGCTTCGACGAGGGTGAGCTTGACGTTGTGTGTCCACGGGATTGAATGATCGTCGAATGCAAAATAGACGAGACCCTCGGTGTCGGATGTTGATTTCGAAGTCCCCTTCGGCGTCTCATCGGTTTCGATCGCCGCCAGACAATGTTTCGCCATGAATTCGACGAGTGGCGTGGCGTCGTCGAGACCGTGTACGTGACCGATGCCCGGTTTGGCAATGAGTGTGATGTCGCCGCCGAGTTTCTGATATCGCTCGGCGAGCACGCCGGTGTTTTCATCCCAGGGAACGCCGGTATCGGCATCGCCGTAGACGTGCAGCAGAGGTATCTTTGCTTTTGCGAGCGGTACGAGATGGTCGATGGGACTGAGGGCGACTTTCAGCAATTCGTCTTCGGTCTCAACGCCATACACTTTCAACAGTTTCGGAATCTCTCTGGAGTTGCCTGTTCCTTTCCCTTTGCCCATCGGCCAGCTATTGATATCGCAGACCGGAGCATCGCCGTAGATGCAGGCGACCTTATCGGGATTCGCCGCCGCCCAGTTGTAGCAGTAGAGCCCGCCGCGACTGACGCCGATGAGCGCGGGCTTCCTGGCGAACCCGAGTTCTTCGGTGAGGTAATTGTAATAGGCATCCCAATGCGCCACAGCCTGCGGCGCACCGAAGAGATCGGGAATGCCCATGTAGACGACATAAAACCCGCGCCCAAGCAGAGCGATATCGGGTTCCGGCCGATGCCCGAAGAATTCACCTCGCCATATCCAGGGATTCCCTACCGCCGGGTTACGGGGAGCGACGACGAGCACCGGCTTACCGTCAACTTCGAAGTCGTAGCGGTCGTAGCCGTTCCAGGTAGTGCGTTCGCCGGGGATGGGGGGTGGAGTCGGTTCGTCGGCATGAAGATTGATGGCGGCCGCGAGGAAAACAATAACAAAGAAGCAGAAAGTTGTTCGAGAGGATTTCATGAAACTCGTCATTTCGTTGAGGATGAACTTGGGATGTCTCAGCTGGGAACATCATGAACCATACGTTGCCCGACGGCAAGTCCATCGGTCACGATCAGAGAAGCAGAATATCGAATGCTTTGCGTCCCCAAGAGATTATTGGGAACGCGATCGACAGGCAGGCCGAATCACAGTCAGGGCGCAAGCACCCTCAACTCGCCAAGCTCAACCTGTCGGCCGTTCTTTCATCATCAGTGCGGCGTGGCTGTAATACGGATAGACGCTCCACTCGACACACGTGATGAGGTCGGGCTGGCCGTCGCCGTCGAAATCGCCGGGCCACGGGTGCGGGCCATGATTGGTGATGCGAATCGGCTCGCCGAAACACTTCATCGTCTGCGGGGCGTCGAACAACGGTTTGCTAGCCGTGCCGACATTCTTGAGCAGATAAATACTACCGCCGTCTTGTGAACCGCCATGAGCACCAGCGATACTGTAAATGAGGTCGTGCAAGCCATCGCCGTCCCAATCGACGGCGCGGAATGATTCGGTCCAATGCGCTGCGCGATTGACGATTTTGTCGTCGATAGATCGACCGTCTTTGAGTTTCATAACACCCGCTTTTGTGAGACGCAGCGAATCCTCATCGTCGCGATATTGTGCGAACAACGTAGCGACGTGCTTTTCGCCGTCGTGCGTGATGAAATCCATCAAACCGTCGCCGTTGAAGTCGGCGAACGCGGTTCCCGTACGCCACAGGAACGGCTGTTCTTTCTCGTAAGGATAGACGCCGTTGTTCGAGTTCGGCTCGTTGGCCCGCTCAGCCGAGAGCTTTCTCAATTCAGGCGAATCAGGATAACCGTCACAGAGAATCTGCAAGCGGGGGCCGAACTTGGGCTCGGAATTCGTGCCGACGTTCTTGTACCAGAATAGGCGATTCGTTTCGTTGGGGAAGACGAGGTCGTTGAGTCCGTCACCGTCCCAGTCGACAAAGTCGGGGAAGGGATAACCCATGTCGTGCCAGTTTACAGGTTCACCAAGAATTTCGTTACGGACAAAACGAATCGGTTCTCCCTCCGAATAAATCAATTGCGGTTCGGCAAACGCGGGCGTTTCACGCGAACCCTCGTTGATAACAATGCGGGGCCAGCCGTATCCACCACCAACGAGAAGATCGGCATCACCGTCGTTGTCCCAGTCGCATACACAAGGCCAGGCCTGGTCGCTCAGCGACATTACGGCCGAGACAGACTCTGCCCGGCCCTTGCGTTCAAAACGCGGCAGAGAGGTTTTTCCGTCGCTTAATGTGTAGAAGGCAATCTGTTGAAAAGCATCGTGCTGAACGATGAGTCCCGCTTCGTTGTCGTTGCGATATGTCGAGACCAGTGAGCACTGTTGGGCATCAATGTCGTCCAGCACTTTTTCGTCGCCGAAGACAGGCGAATCATCACCGAGGTTTTTCCTCCAGGCGATACGATAAAAATCGGGCTGAACGGCTTCGCTGCCGTGCAAGCAGACGGCGTCGAGCAAGCTGTCGCCATCGACATCGAGAAAACAGGGTTGACGACCGGCCTCGAGTTTGACGGCCTCTTCCGCTTTGAATGGCCAACCATTGGAATTTGAATTGCGAATGAATTCCCCATCAACGACAAGGTCGATGACTTTGTCGCCGTCGAGATCGACGGCCCGGCACGCTTGCCACGCCGCACACTTTGCCGAACCCCCCTCACGGTACACCGGCATACCGGTGATTTCGCGTTCGCCGGTATTCAGAAAGAAACTCGCTACTCCACTACCACTGCGGGTGACGACAAGATCGAGCAAGCCGTCGTCGTTGAAATCGGCGAAGTCGTTCGACATATAGATATGGCTGAAGAACTGACGCTTCGAGGGATCGTTGTCGGTGATGTATCGCAATCGCGTCAAATCACCAAATATTCTCGATGAGCCGCCTGGTTGTCCGGGATAACAAACCACGCCGTCCCAGGGCCAGCCGGGACGATAGGCATAATTCCATGTTCCCGTAAGGTCGAGCGTTCCATCATTGTTGAGATCGTAAAGACCGAGCGCGTACGACAATGTTAACGGTCGAGGTTCTCTGCTGTTGAAGCGCAGCAGATCCCCGACGCCGATCTGTGGAGTAAAAGTTTGCGTTTTCTGAGACGGTCGCTTGTCGGCGAGTCGAAAACGAATTTCGAATGCGCGATGATCGGGATCATCGATCACAAATTCGACATGTCCACTGTCATCGTAAGAAAATTCCTCCGTGAGGGCGTGTGGGATTTCCCTTTTCGTCTCGGCATTCCAAACTTCGATCGAATTCGGATCGAGCACGCCATCGAGTTTTGAATCGCGAATGATCTTTCCGAAATCTATAACCGAATAGATCGGCGTTTTTGCAAATATCAACGGCGAAGTGATCGACACAGGAATGAAATATTGTGGCGATTCGGCACATGAGGCATTTACACCGGTATCACACATCCAGAGTACAGCCACCATCATCAACGTGACTTGATTAAGCTGAATCCCGAGCGGCATCGTCCGTCTCCTTGCTATGACTTTCAACCAATCAATTCATGACGAATCGCACCGTCACCGGCGACAGGATACGGCCGGCCGAGTTGATCGGGTACCGTCATATGCGGGTCGATTCCCAGCAAGTGGAACGATGTCGCCAGCAGATCTTTCGGAGAGATCGGTGTGTCGGCGACGTCGCCGCCGATGTCGTCACTTTTGCCGACCACCTTGCCGCGCGCGATGCCGCCGCCTGCCATCACGCCTGAATAGACACGCGACCAATGTTCGCGTCCGCATCCGGGAGGAGTGGTATTGATCTTCGGCGTGCGGCCATGTTCGCTGATGCAGAGAATCAGCGTCTCGTCCAACATGCCGCGGGCATCGAGGTCTTCGATGAGAGCCGTGAACGATAGATCGAACACCGGCAGCAGATATTGTTTCAGCCGGGGATAATGTTCATAGTGGGTATCCCATCCGGCGGTGAAGTGGCCGTAGGCATCCCAGAAGACGGTCATAAATCGTCCGCCCGCTTCGAGCATGCGGCGGGCGGCGAGCAGCGATTGCCCGAAGAGATTCATGCCGTACCGCTCGCGGACTTCCACCGATTCTTGCTGCACGTCGAGGGCTGTGGTCATTTTACCCGAGGACAACAGCGACCATGCGAGATTCTGGTTGCGATCGAGCGACATTACTTTTTCGTTCTTATCCATCCAGCGGCGCGACTCGTCGAATTGTTCGAGCAACGCCCGGCGGATACCCAGTCGCTGCGGCGTGATCCCTTCTTGCGGAGCGGTCGGTCCCGCGACTTCCAGACGTGCTTCGGGCGTAATCCCAGCGAACGGGTCGCGCCAATCGATGCTTTTCTTGTCGAGCGACATCGGGACTTCGGTCGTCCCCTCGCCGCGAAAGTCGGTCCAGATGGGGTCGTACTTGCTGCCGAGAAAACCGCCGTACGGTCCGCCGAGCGGCCGAAACTCGCAGCGCGAATACATCACATACGGCATGGCGATATGCCGGGGGATTTCGCGAAACTGATCTCCCTCGCGTTGCCGGTCGAGGTAATCGACGACCGAACCGATGCAAGGCCAGAGGGCGCGGTCGTTCGGGTCGGCTTCGACTTTGGGGGAATCGGGAATGCCCGACATCGCGTAATGGACGTGATGAAACGGCAGATGATGCGTCAACGAACGAATGACAGTAAGCTTATCGAGAAGTTGAGCCGTGCGCGGCAGGCCTTCGCAGATTTCGACGCCGGGAAGAATCGATGAGATCGCCTGCATCTCGCCTTGAATTTCCGCCGGCGCGTTCGGCTTGGGGTCGAACGTCTCGTGCTGCGGCGGAGCCCCGATGAGATGGATGAGAATGCACTGCTTCGCCTTCCCGAAGTTCGGCACGGCGGCGGCTTCTTCAGAGGCTTGCACTTGCTGCAGGCGAAAATAGTCGCTGAGCGAAAGGCCGAACATTCCCAGCCCGCCGAGATGCAGCATGTCCCGGCGCGTGATGCCATCACATAACGTTTTGGGCGAACCGAGAAAGCGAATCATGGACGTCTCCAAAACCTTCCGGCGAAGATCGAAGAGTAATGACGTGCCATTTAATATAACACGGCGCTTATCAAATCGCGAGATTTACCGATCGAATCGGTATCGTGTTTTCGGTTGTCGAGCGATCGGAGCGAAGCCGAGAATTTCGGAAAATGTATGCACCATCTGTATTTGATTCAACATGGATATATAAAAAGAGTTATGGTCAGAATCCTCATTCAGGCGGAAGGGACCACGCTACCGGACCATTCGAAATAATCCGAATAACCTGCATATTTGGAACAATCTTACCGATTTATAGAACAGGGAATGTTGTTATCGGCGGTGTGTATGAACGATCCGTTCGAAAACCGCCTCTGCGACGTACGGAATCAGTAAGGAGAAGATTTCATGGTCAAGTATCGTAAATGGTTTCTGTCTTTGGGGTTAATGGCTGCGACCCCTGGCATTACCTTGGGTGGTCTTCCGACATTGAGCGGTGGCGACAAAGCGCCTGCCGAACAATCGGGAACCGAACAGTCGGGGGCCGCTGAAAAGCAGGCCAATCAGAAAACCGCTGAAGGGATCGCGGCCGCTTTACGCAAAGCTGGTTTGGCGGGTTATGACATCAATATCTCGTTCCGACAGGGTGTTGCCACTTTGTCGGGCAAGATCTCCGATGAAAAACAGAAATCGAGAGTGACACAAGTTGTCGCGTCGGTCAACGGCGTACAGGGTGTCGATAACCGTCTCGAAACGACCACTCCTTCGCGTGGCGGCAGCGGACTGCAACAGGCCGACTATCGGTCGCAGCCGGGACAGGGACGAAACATTCAGTTGACCGCCCAGCAGGTCGAAGCACAAACGGCCAATCAGCAAACCGCGAACAGCGTTGCTAAGGCATTAAGTGCTGCTAAATTTACAGGTTATGATATCGAGGTTCGCGTTCAGCAAGGGACCGCGATTCTTGGCGGTGAAGTCGATAGTGCCGAAGCTCGCGAACGTGCTTCACACGTCGCTGGTCAAGTTCCCGGTGTGGCCGCCGTGCACAACCAACTACGGGTTAAAGGTGAACCGGCTCCTAATCCTCAAATGATGGCGATGCAAGCGGGATATCCGCAACAATACGGACCGATTCAACCGGCGATGTATCAGGGTGGTGATCCCAGCTCGATAATGGGGCCTCCTCCGGGATACGGTATGCCGGCTGGAAACGCCTCACACCAGATGTATAACAATCCTCACCTCCCCGAACACGCCTGGCCGTCATACGCCAGTTATCCGAACTCGGCTCAGGTGAGCTATCCTAAAGAATATAGTGCGAGTGCCTGGCCGTATATCGGACCGTTCTATCCGTATCCCCAAGTTCCGCTTGGGTGGCGAAAAGCCCAGTTGGAATGGGATGACGGCCATTGGAATCTGAGTTTCAACTCGCGAACCGATCGTTGGTGGTGGTTCGTGAACCCCAAAAACTGGTAATTGAAGCCAGATTGATTTCGATCGCATGACAACTACCCTGAAGCGTCTCCATCAAGTTACCTCTTGATCGGAGACGCTTGCTTTATACGGTGCCAGTCAGACACATCATTTGTAATCCCTACAAATCCTGAGCCCTTTGCTTCGGCTGATACCGTACGCCTGAGCCTGAATTCTCGACCGTCTCAACCTTTTTGCCGGAATAAACCGCAAAATCGGAAGATTTTCACAAGTCTGCATACTCTTCCATTCGATACATAACATGGAATCGTTATCACCGGACTACGATCTGGTGATCGTGTCAACTACACAACATCATCGCCCGCTTCGCCGTGAATGAGGAATAGGTACATGAAGTTCTCCAATCTCAGCAAACGGATGGCTACCGTCGGCTTTCTCGGAATCGTGCTGCTGTCGAACAGCGGTTGCCTGCTGGCGGGCGGGTTTATCGACGTGCTGTATTCCTTCTCTGTCTTCTGGCAGACGACTCCGGTCATTCCTGTGAGTGCCTACATGAGTCAGAAGGTGGAAGATGCTTACATCGAAGACGAACGGTACAATAAGGTGCCGATCCTCGATCCGGTCGAAGGGGATAATGCTCCCATCTTTTGTATGGATCCTCCGTCGCCCGACGAAGTGATGAGAACGCTTCCCGACGATACCGCCGGAGGCTTCGCCTTCCTCTCGGAAACGTCTCGCAACAACGTCCGCATCGTCGTCGAACCGATGGTCGACCGTCTGAGCGAATGCCGCTTCTTCCCGCTAGCGGGACCGGCGAGACTCCACCACTGTCACTACAAGTGTACGGTTTACTTCGAAAAGGTCATTCGTTCCGACTGGCCGGTTCCGTTCACCCATAAAGATCAGACGCAGGAAGTCGTCTACATCGACCACGATCACCTCATCCGCTGTGCAGGGCCGGCCACGCCTCAGTAATTCACACCTCACGACCATCGGCGGTCTCGCCGTCGACAGCGACAGCAACTCTCCATCCCCTGGGAGCACGCAAAACTGGTTTTCAAACTCAACCGTCTCCGCAGCCCCGGCTCGCTGCGGAGACGGTTTTTTCGTATTTACGTATAGCAGCTGTTGAAAAATAGGTGGCACTGCCGGCTTGTCCGGCAGTGTTGCTCTCAGACATTGGAACAACACGGGGGGACAAGCCACCCGTGGCACACAAAATTTGATCATCCCTCATTTTGAACGGGCTGTTATGAGAAGGTGGCCACAAATCAGATGAAGGTCCCTTTGAAAAACACCATGAAGGCGAATAGATGAATCGGCAGCGATGAAAAGTGCGAGAGGATCATAACCTATCCTTCATCCTTCGTAATATCTCTGACCGAAACTTCAATCGCACGGCAGATCCCTTCCAGATCGAGATCGTCGTCATCGTGACCAAACGGTTCTTCGACCGACTCGGCGATGATCTCGAAACCGATCATGAAGTACGCCAGAATCGTCGTCAGAGGGATCGTCCAGTAATCGAACTCGTGCACCAGCCCCCACGGCAACGACAACAGGTACAGCATAATGCACAGCCGGACGAAGGTGCGATACGATGGCGAGATCGGCGTGTTGACGATTCGCTCGCAGCCACCGCAGACATTCATCAGCGCGTGGGCATCGGTATCGAGAACGATCATTGTTTCGCCGTCGATCAGTCCCTTTTGTTTCCACATCTGCAATTGTTCGTAGATTTCCAACGACGTGCGAAGGGGGACATGGGCCCCTTTGAAGGTCGAGAGCGTCCGCCGCGCATCCCCCATCACTCTTAAATGAATCAGCAGACCATTGGCAAAGCGAATGATAAGCAGTCCGAATTCCTGCAAGGCATCGCGATCGGGCTGCACCAGCGTGCGTACTTTGACGATGAGATTGCGGCTGACGTTAACGAGTTGTCCCCAGAGTTGTCGTGCTTCCCACCACCGCGCATACGCTGCGTTCGTGCGAAAGACAAGCAACAAACCGACGATCGTACTCAAGGCCGTATGCACGTCGGAGGGGATATCGAGGACGTCGCGATATCGGCTGTGTTCCTTCAAAACGGGGAGCAGGCTGTAAACCCCGATCATGACGGCCAGTTCCCACACTTTGGCCAGCGTCGATGTTGAAGAGATCATCGCCAAAAGTTTTCGCCAGCGCGTCACACTGCGATCCTTAATTCGAATCATCGGATGAGGGAGAACGCGTCGATTCCAGCAATCGATCGGCTCCCTGTTCGCGCAACTGTTCAGCGAGTCGGCGGCCTAATTCTTCGGCGGCCTTTTCTCGATCGCCGTTGATCGGTGCCGATGCCGAGATTCGCTCGCGGCCATCGAGACTTAACACCACGGCGTCGAGGTGCTGTCCGTCTTTTTCGAAATGACTCCAACATCCGACCGGAGCATGACATCCCGCTTCCAGTTCGTTGAGCAATTGACGTTCGGCGAGTACGGAGTGAAACGTCGGCCCATCGGTGATTGTCCGCAGCAGATCGCGAAGCGACTGATCATCCTCACGGCATTCAATCCCGACGGCTCCTTGTCCGACGGCGGGATAAACCATCGGCGGCTGCAGTTCCACGCGCGGCCATTTCGCAAACCCCAGACGATGCAAACCGGCTGCGGCCAGCACGAGGACATCATATTCGCCGGCATCGAGTTTTTTGAGTCGCGTATCGACATTTCCCCGAATCGGCAGAACATCGAGATCAGGACGATGAAACAACAGTTGGGCTTTGCGTCGCAAACTCCCCGTGCCGACGCGGGCTCTTTTTTGAAGGGAGTCTAAGGCCAACGTTGTCACATCGCCCGTCGACGGGAAGACCAGACAATCGAACATCGGCCCGCGAACGGGAACGCCGGCGAGTACCAGCCCCGGCGTGGTAATGGTCGGTAAATCCTTCAAACTATGCACAGCAATGTCGGCACGTCCGTCGAGCAGTGCCAGCTGCACTTCCCGTGTAAAGACGCCGACATTGCCGAGCTGATGCAGGGGCTGCGTCTGTTGCTGATCTCCCGTTGTCGAGATGTGTACGATCTCGATCGGCCGCATGGTGACCGACTTGAGCAGATCGCTGACGTAATGAGCCTGCCACAGCGCCAATTGGCTGGCACGTGTTCCGATGCGAATCGGTTGTTCGTCCGTCGTCATCACGTCTGCTCGCTTCCAAGAATTCGTTGATTATCGACCTGAGACCTCTATAGTACAGCCTCCGAAAGTCGTGGTCGAGGGTCTGAGAATATCAGGCCAGGGCGATCGGGTTTAACACAATGGGTCGGGTGGCGGGGGCGCACCGCGCAGCGGAAGCCCCCGGATCGACAGCGGTTCCAGAACGGGGGCTTCCAACGGTGCGCCCCCGCCACCCTGAGTGGATGGGATATTGTGAAAAAGGCGATCGCCCTGAATATCAGGCTCGACGGAGAAGCTCGCGATTGACGAAACCGTGCATTACCAGTCGATTTCGGCCCGAGCCGCTGGGTACCGCTTACGTTTCGCGGCTGACCGTTAGTTTTCGTATGGTCCCCTTTCGGCTATTCTATGAGATTGAATAACCTCTCACATTCATAAACAGGACTCTCATCATGCTCTTCGTTCCCGCCGAACTTCAAAAACTAGCCGCTGATATTTTCACCGCTGCCGGGTGCTCGGTAGAGGAATCCGAAAGCATTGCCGCTCATCTTGTCGAAGCGAACCTGATGGGGCACGATTCGCACGGGGTGATTCGCATTCCGAGTTACATCCAATGGATGAGCGACGGAAAAGTGCTGCCGAATCAAAAGGTAACGACCGTTTTTGAGAATGATGTCATTTCAATTCTCGATGGCGAATTCGGCTTCGGACAGAGCATCGGCAAGCAGGCGATGCAGATCGGTATCAACAAGGCATCAACCCATGGCATTGCTGTTGTCGGTTTGCGAAATGTCGGCCATCTCGGTCGCATCGGCGCGTGGGCTGATATGGCGGTTGCAGCGAACAAAGTCTCGCTGCACTTCGTCAATACATCGGGAGCGGGTTTGCTCGTCGCCCCGTTCGGTGGTATCGAACGCCGACTCTCGGCGAATCCGTTCGCGGCGGGGATTCCGATTCCCGGACGCGACCCCGTCGTACTCGACATGTCGGCGTGTACGATTGCCGAGGGAAAGATCCGCGTCGCTCTCAATAAGGGAGTGCAGGTTCCCGAGGGGAGTATAATTGATTCAAAAGGTCTCCCGACGACCGATCCGCGAGTGTTTTACGCCAATCCGCCGGGAGCGATTCTTCCCATCGCCGGTCATAAGGGTTTCGGCCTCGGAATGATCATCGAATTCTTCGCCGGTGCGCTGACGGCGGGTTCGTGTACCAATCCCGCGAATTCGCAGCGCCTCGCCAATGGGATGTTGACGATTCTGCTCGATTACAACGTTTTTCTCTCGGCCGATGCCTTCGCCGAAGAGGTCCGCCGTTACGTCGAGTTTGTGAAGAGTTCGGCGACCGCCCCCGGCGTCAAGGAAATCCTGATGCCCGGCGAGATCGAACGCAAAACCCGAACACAAAGAACCGAACAAGGCATCGACCTCGACGACACCACGTGGAGCCAGATTCATGGCGTGGCGAAGGCGCTGAACGTATCGCACAAATTCGCCGAGCCCAAAGGTGGCGGTGTAGCATCGCAAGCCGGGTTGAATATCCCGGCGGTGGGGGAGAAGACGTAATCTGGAACCGGTATTTCATCTTCCCCTGTGCGAGACCACGGGTATATGATTGTAAAGTAGAGAAAACCCCATCTTGTGCGGAAGATAGATCATGACCGAGTACGAATTACTTCAACGAATCACTTTCGATCCGGCAATCTTCGGGGGTAAGCCGATCATACGCGGGCACCGGCTGGCTGTAGAACATGTCATCGGTATGCTCGCAGCCGGTGACGATATCGAGTCGATCCTGGAAGGTTACCCGTGGTTAGAGCGAGAAGACATCCAAGCCTGTTTTGCCTATGCTCGCCAGCTATTGGATACGACGCGATAGTAACGGTTGACAGTTGAAACAGGGACGACGACGTGAAGTTGTTGCTTGACTCGTGTGTCTGGGGCAAAGCGAAAGAAGAATTAGTCGCAGCTGGTCATGATGTCGTCTGGGCCGGGGATTGGGATAAAGATCCCGGCGATGACGTGATTCTGGCATTGGCTCACGCCGAAGGTCGAATTTTGGTGACGCTCGACAAGGATTTTGGCGAGTTGGCCTTGTTGCATAATACACCTCATCACGGAATTGTGCGCATCGTGAATTGTCCCGTTCGCCGACAGGCAGAGGTGTGTCACGACGTCATTAAATCGCATGGTGATGAGATTTTGTCAGGGGCGATTGTAACGATAGAGCGAGGTCGTGTGCGAATTCGACCTGCCGAAACCACGGACGAAGGTTTCAAATAATTGAAAACACAGTCGGTATTTGATGAATTGCGTTTTCACTATCCGGGGCTACCCGAATCACACCCGGCAATTACGGTGTCCAAATCGGCGACTTTGCATCCTGTGCGTTCTTGTCGCGCCGCGGGAGACGCCGGGCTTTCATCCGCAGATAGGGGGGGACGAATCGGCTGCGATGCTTGTAATGTCCCGGTGCAGCCGCAGGATCGGCGCGATACGGTTCGCGAAAATCTTCGAGCACGAAACCGGCACGGCACAAATCGCCTACGATCTGTTCCAGGCGGTGCATGTATTCGATGGTCCCCTCTTCGCGGTAGGCGATATCCAGCGTCGCAGGGAGCGGACCTTTGTGATAATAATCGACACCCAGAATGTATTGAAAATCGTCGGTGTGATTTGTCACCTGCAAACTCGCCGGTTGTTTATGCTGGCTGATATACAACCCGCCGTCACGAAGTACGCGGGCCACTTCGTGGTAAACGGCTGCGATGATGGGGACGTAACAGGTACTCACCGGCTGATGGACGATGTCGAAACTCTCATCGCGAAACTTTGAAAGATCGTCCATCGAGCCTTCGTATGTAGTGACCGACAGATTCCGCTTTGCCGCCTCGCGTTCGTCCTGTCTCAGCATCGCACCGCTGATATCGACGACCGTCACCCGTGCTCCAGCGGCGGCATACAAGATCGACTGCCACCCTCCCCCCGCGGCTAAACACAATACATCGAGTCCGACAACGCTCTTGGGTAGCCATCCGCGACTGTCGAGAACTTCCAGCGGTTTAGCGCATTCTTCATCGGTCGCGACTTTGGCGAAAGGGGTGCCGCGAGCGACCATACGATTCCAGGCCGCCTTGTTGTGATCGCGGTATGACATACGGATCTTGTCATTCGTCATTCTTGTTGGACAGCAACGTCGCGGTGAACTGCACCAGATCGCCCCGCTCGCGGGCCGATTTCTCGAGCAAATCCCACCGCTGATGCTCCTGACACAACTGTGAGAATGAAAACGTCTGTGGCTCTTCGACGTTCGAGAGGTAATCTTTCGCGATGTCGACGGCGTCGCTCGATCGGTCGATTCGCGTCATCATGTCGACCAGCACGAGGGCGATCAACTGCTGCTGTTCGATCTCCGATTCGCTCTTCAAAATCTCGCGAAAGTAATTGAGATTTTCTTCGCGGTCATCATCGGCCAGCACTTTGAAATACGCCTTGTGAGCCGTGTAATAATCCTGAAACGGGGGTTCGCTCGGATATTGAAACTGCGTCGAAAGTTTCGATCCGTAGTCGCACAACTCGATCGCCTTGGCGAGTGCCGGGTCGCCCGCCGGCAACGATCGACAGAACCGCACGATCGAATTCAGGTGCGACACGTCGATATGATAGTTATGTTCTTCGAACAGCCAGTCGCGCCCGGCAATCAATTCGCGTATGCTTTCGGCGGGTGGTTCTGTCGGCAATCGCCGCTGTACGTCGCGCTGCAACGAATGCAATAAATCGGTGTGCAGTTGATCGAGCAGCATCTTGGCAATCTGTTCTCGCTGTGCGTTATCGATGCGGCTGAGATTGTGATCGAATGCCGTGATCGTGCTGCACGTTCCGTGATGCCGCAGCATCGCTTCAAACCCTTTGACGGGATGGGCGCCTTCATGCAGGCCGATGTTGATTAATTCTTCGATGGCCTGCCCATCGACATGTTCGACGTCGAGTTTGTCGAGTACATCCCGGACGGCATCGGTCTCCTGAATCGTGCGGAAGTACATCCACGCCGGTCCTAGTTGTTTGTCTTCGAGAAACATTTTGCCGACGGCGCGGGCTGCGTCGATATAGGCTTTTTCGAATTCGTCCTTCTTCTCGGCAGGGACGTCGTCAAAACTGGTTGGGCGGACCAGCGACAGACCCATCTCCTGACGGACTTTGAGCAATAATGCGTCAAAAATGCGATGATACTGTTTGTCGGCCTTCAGCGTTTCGATCAATCGATCGATCGTCGGTCCGGCACCTGATTCACGCTGTAGCGTTTGCAATTCATCAAAATGATCCGTCATAGCTCACTTTCTCACCGTTGAAAATTAATTGTGATGGCGGCTGAGATTTTTGCCAATCGATGCACATTCGGGAGGCTTGGGCCGTCCTATTCCGTCGAACAGCCCCCCCCTGAGCCACATGATCCGCACCCCCCACTGCCGCTGTCGGTCGTCGGAACGAGCAACCCTGTCCGGTCAACCGGTTGCACTTCCACCGGTCCGAAGCCCTCCGCCGCGGCGTAAATCGCCATCTTGGTGCATTCTCCGCCGCGGTCGTTAAGCACGTAGAGAATCAATTTGCTCTTGTCGAGCAACCATTCGAGATCGATCAACTGTAAATCGAGATCCCACTTGCGAATTCGTTCGATCCAGACGTCAAATTGCGTTTCGCAGTCGCGGCGCAGTTCGTCAGCGGTTTGGCGATCATCATCCGTCGCCAGTCGTAGTATCTCGAACGAATTCGACTCGGGCGTTTCCTCGACTCCATACGGCGTCGGTTCATACTTCTCTTGAATGTATTCGAGCACCCTCGCCAGTTCGACCCCCCGATGTGTCTCGACAACCACCTCGGTCTCGCGCGGCAACCTCTCTGCCAGCCGCACGTCCGCACGGGCGACCTCCGGCTGACTGCCGTACCGCACCAGGACTTTTTTCAATATGATGTCGACCATCTGTTCGTCGTTTCCAGAACGAGTTTTTCATACAAGCAGTTTCATAACCCTCTGGACAGCGGAGTTCCCTTTGTAATTTGAACGATAATTCCATCGCCAACCGGGTTATGAAACCAGTTCTAGCAGTCACACAGACATTCCTGGCTGTGTTCCGAGGAAAATCCTCTCGTGAGGCCGACGCCAATCATAACACATCCTGCCCCTGCATCCCCAGTGAAGGCCCGCGATTTCTACCATTCCGCATTGAAAATCTATATCTGCCACGTGTACGGTAATGAAAACGACTCTCTCCAGTTGCCAAACATCAGGAGTCTCACATGGGTGAATACGCCAGACCCGACGAACTACTCGACGCCTCGCGATTTCAGATCGCCGTCGATCTGCTCAAAAAATGGACCTCCGGCCCCGAACCGCAAATTCCCTCGGCGGGGTTGATAGTCGGCCGTCAGGGGACCACCATCGAACCGCTGTACTTCGGCAAGCAAGGGCCCGAACCGAACGCCGAGCCGATTCGAGACGATGGGTTGTTTCTGCTGGCGTCGCTGACGAAGCCGGTCACGTACATCGCCGGGCTGCAACTCGTCGAGCGCGGATTGATGAACCTCAACGACCCGGTTGCGAAATATCTCCCCGATTTCGCTGCTCAGCACAAAGAAGAAATTCGGGTCTTCCATCTCTTCACGCACACGTCGGGTTTGCCCGATGCGCTTCCCGAGAACACCGAGCTCCGCATGAAGCACGCCCCGATGAAAGCCTTCATCGAGGGGACGTTCAACTGCACGCCGTTGTTTCCCGCAGGAACGCAGCTCAGTTACCAGAGCATGGGAACGCTCACCGTCGCGGCGCTCGTCGAACGGTTGACGGGCATGACGATTCACGAGTATCTCAAACAGGAAATTTTCACCCCCTTAGGAATGACCAACTCGGGACTCGGCTCGAAAGGGATCGAACGCGAACGGCTGATCCGCGTCGAGACGACCCCTGAGCAACAGGGAACCGACTGGGGCTGGAACAGTAAATACTGGCAAGAATTCGGTGCCCCGTGGGGGGGGATGTTCAGCACCCCCGAAGATTACGCGAAAATCTGTCAGATGCTGCTGTATGGCGGACGACTCGACGATACGCAGATTCTCTCGTCATCGGCGGTCCGCACAATGACCACCAACCGGCTCGACGATCTGGCCGATCTTCCCGAACCGACCCGCCGGGCGGAAGGCTGGGGGCTCGGCTGGAGAATGAATCAACCCGGCACCGACGACCCGTTCGGCAATTTTCTCTCTCCCCGCGCCTTCGGCCACTGGGGCGCCACCGGCACAATGGTCTGGGTCGACCCCGAACTCGATGCGTACTTCATGCTCTTCACATCAGCAATTCTCTCGCGCTCGAAGCCGATGCTGATTCACGTCTCGAATATCGTAACATCGGCACTGGGTTGACGGGAAAGAAGAGTGGGAGAGGGGGGAGATGAGACGGTACGAATCAAAAGATCAATGTGATGGAGTGAAAGTGTGACAAAGAGCAAGGGATCCGAACGATGCTCATACCCCCCCTCTCCCACTCGCCCTCTCTCCCACTCTTCTTGCTCACGGATGAATCACCACCGTCGAGCCAATGTCGAGGAAGTCATAGACTTCTTCAACCTGCTCGTTGAGCATGCGGATGCAGCCTTTCGACATCGCTTTGCCGATCGAATCGGGTTCGATCGTGCCGTGGATGCCGTAGCTGTCACCGATGTCGATCCAGCGTTCGCCTAAGGGATTATTCGGATCATCGTTGGCGATCACGTCTCCGTCTGACCCGTAATAGACCGGGTCGACGAGCTTATCTTTGACGACGAACTCACCCAACGGCGTCGAGCCTTTCGTCCCCACGCCGACGAGATAACTCTTCACGTACAAGTCCTTCCATTTGAGAACCAGACGATAATCGCTGATATCGACGTCGGCGGTAAACGGGCCGGTGAAGACTTTCAGCTTCTGCCCGGCGCGAATTTTCCGCGGGTCGATGCGGTTCAACCGCGTGATGAATTCCCACGGCACGTGATACTTCTTCCCCACCTTCCGCAACTGATCCCCCGGCTGCACCACATACGGCTCTTCGATGTGAGGCTGCGGCGAGAAGAATAATAACTGTGCGGTCGTATCGATCCGCTCCTGCAAGTCGGGTTGAAAATCGGGTTCGGCGAAATACCATTCCGACAACCTTTCATGAGCCGCGAGAATTTCGCTGTTATCGATCAGATTGTCGATTTCAGCCATTCGCTCGTTGGTGGAGCGTAAACCGAGTGAGCGCGACTTCGTTGCCTTGGCGGTCCGCAGTGGCGAGAAATCGTCGTCGGCTGTCGGAGTTTCGTCATCTTCGAAAGCGGTTTGTTGTATTCGCCCATTCGCGGAATCATCGGCGAACAAATCGTCGTCAACATTTTCCGCCATTCGTCGGTTGCGCCGTTGACGGAGCGAATCGTCTTCTCCGGTTCGATCGCGGTCAGCGCGATTGAAGATTTTGTAATCGCCGTTATTCCCCAGAGAAACCGACTCATTCACGTCGGGTTCACGCTGGTCAGAAAAGATATCCGGCGGCCCATCATCCGGTGATTCAATATCAGCAGATGTTAACTCCGTCCCGAATTCGTCGGAGAACGTTGACGACTCGTCACCGGAGGAATCGACGACTGTTTGTGGAACAGACGTCGACGAAAGCTCCCAGGGAATCCATTTCCAATACCAGGCCATCGCCGCCGTGGCGGAAAACAGCACGACAAATGAAATCGAAAATGGTGTGACGGTTCGACGACGGGAATGTCTGCGCATTTCAGTTCTTCCTTGAACGAAACGTGGGATCTATTTTTTGCAGGTGCTCGATGACCACAGAGAGACAGACACGAATGATGTTCCTGTCTTTCGTGGTGCCGATACTCGTGTGGTCTTCATCAGCGGGGTCAAAAATTTAGCAAAATTACAATTTCGGAGCTATGCGAATTTCGAAAACCGCGATTTTCCCGACGAATTTCTAAAAAAAGTTCTGGCCTTCAGCCACTCACACGGTATAATTAAGGTTGCTCAATACATATCTCCTCAGATTGAGAACCTCACGTTGACGATTATCAGACTCCGCTGCAACGAATCACCGGCGGTTCCCTCACTACATCCGGAGTGGTGAGGTGAATCGCCCATCGGATACGGTGGGTGCTAGTTAAGCAGTGTATCAGCACTTGCATCACCCACATGCGTTCCGGACGTTTTCTTTCAGGTGTTCGATATTTAATCCGCCGATGACCACGCTTGTGACGGCAGGATGTTCGAGCACAAATCGAATCGCCTCCCTTGCGGAGAGATGTCCCGAACCGAGTCCCTTTTTTACCACGACTCCGACATTGCGTTCGCGGGCCGCGTGCATGACCTCGACGTGGGATCTGTTCTGCAGATTGTACTCGACCATAATGGTATCGGCCCACTCGAGGGCTGCTTGTGCACCTTCGACTGTTTTGCCCGACAGGCCGATCGCCCGAATCACGCCGCGCTGCTTGTAGTCTTGCAAGACCGGAACAACGGCCGTCTCGTTCATGATGTCGATGTCGTCCCCATTCGAGTGAATGTAGACGATGTCAAGCACGTCGGTCTGCAACCGGCGTAGACTTCGTTCGATGCTTGCCCGAACACCCGCTTCAGAAAAATCAAAGCTCGATTCCCCGTGCTCGAAGTCTTCGCCGACTTTTGTCGAGACCACAAATTCGCGACGGCGATGACCAATCGATTTACCGATGCGTTCTTCGCTGAATCCGTACGCCGGAGCCGTATCGATGTACGTCATTCCGAGATCGAGCACTCCGTTCAGCAAGCGTTCGCATGCTTCATCGTCTGGCAGATCGTAGGGCTGTGGATATTTGATACCCTGATTCCGGCCGAGTTTCATCGAGCCGTAACCGATCACCGGGAATGTGATGCCGGTGTTGCCGCAGGGTCGGTGAGGCAAATGGGGAGGAGTCATAGGTTCGCTCACGCCGCCCTTCGATGGACGTTCCGCGAATGATCCAGGTCGGCCAGATGGCACCAGGTCACGTCTTCCTCCCACGGATAATTCGCGACGTCCGGTCGCGGCCAGTCGGGAAGATCGGTGTGGGCGTCCGTGTTTTGGAGCGGTACAGTGTGTGTCGTCGATGTATGCAGCTGACGACGGATTTCCGACGACAGCCGTGGGGCGAGCACAAGTTTCGTCGGCCAGGCGGTGAGGGTGTTTCCTTCTCTTATGACTTGTACGCCCTCGGGTCGTTTGCCCCCAGCTGTCAATCCTTCGGCACGATCGACACGATACGTCGATCCTTGTACCTGCGCCAGATCGATTCCTGGCAGGACGGCAGCAATTTCCTCGGCGGCGTGACGCAACAGTTCTCGCGCATCAAGTCCGACACCGTACTCGGCAATCTGCCCGCCAAGTTGCCAGACGGTTTCGCCGGAGGTTGTGAGTTCACTCGTAATCGTCACGCGTGTACTCGCGCCATCGACGCAATGTCCGTTGAGACGCGGCAACGGCCCGCGAAAAATGGCCATATGCAACGGCCGACGTTGCATCCGTTCCGATTCGAGTCCGGCGAGTTGACGCAGTCCGGCATTCCCCGCACCGGCTGTGAAAACCACCTCACGCGGACACAATGAGAATCTCTCGCCAGTTACGGGATGCTTCAAATGGATCCCCCTGATATGACCCGTCTCGGTGAGGTCGAAATCGTAACCGCCACCGGCAACTTGAAATATGCGCGAACGATGCGGTGCCGCGAGGGTGTCGATCAAACTGCGTGGCGAAAGAACCGGTTCGTCGATCGCGGCGACATGGCCGGGGCAATGTACAAGGGGGGACGGCCTCTGCGAACGAGGGATCGTTCGTGGTGCAACCTTGAGCCCCATTCGCGCGCCCCACATGCCCAGCTTGCCAGACCACGAATCGGTCCGCCAGAGATAACAGTGTTCGGCCCGCATCTTGGCATCGCGCAAGTCGGGTATCTGTTCTCCGCGAAGAGAGCGTCTCCAGAGCATCGGGAGTTCGGTGATCGCTTCAGCCGATTTCGACCAGACCCCCTGGAGCGTGTATTTGAACCCGCCGTGGATGATTCCCTGTGACGCGACGGTCTGTCCCTGTCCGAGTTTTCCAGACTCGATCAGAACCGCGTTCCGCCCATCGCGTACGAGGTCATTCAGCAACCACAACCCGGCGATCCCGCCGCCGAAAATGACAACATCGACGTTCATGCGCGAGTTGTAACCTTTTACAGGGATTGAGGAAAGAGGAGATGACAGACGGACAGTGAAGCCGATCGATTGAAGAGAAAGGGGAATGGCGAGGGGTTTTCAACGGGGTGCTCTTAAAGCCACTTTGTCTGAAAGTCTCTTTCAATTCGCACCACCGAACTCGACTTTGCGCAGTTTCCGGTGTGGGATATACTTCGCGACTTAAAGACAACTCACACGGGGAAGGAATCCCATGCGTACGATCGCGGTAATGAATCAAAAAGGGGGCGTCGGCAAGACGACGTCGAGCGTGAACCTCGCCGCCGGGCTCGCCAGGCAGGGACGCAAGGTGTGCCTGATCGATCTCGATCCTCAGGGGCACGCTTCGCTACATTTTGGCATTGAGCCCGTCGGAAAGACTCCCACGGTGTACGATGTCTTTTCGGGACACAAAACCCTCGCCGATGTCCGTCAACTGGTCAACGACAACTTGTGGGTGATTCCCTCCAATCTCGATCTCGCCGCCACCGAACTCGAACTCGTCGACTCGGCTCACCGCGAAATCGTTCTTCGCGATGCCCTCAACCGCATGTTGCACGCGCAACCGGTCGATTATGTCGTCATGGATTGTCCGCCGTCGCTGGGCGTGTTGACGGTCAATGCTCTGACGGCGGTTCGTGAAGTCTTCATTCCCTTGCAACCGCACTTCTTCGCGCTACAAGGGCTCTCGAAACTTTTGGAAACGACGGCGCTTGTCACCCGTCGGCTCAATCGGCAACTTCGCGTGACGGGGATCATTCTCTGCCTGTACGAAACCGGCACCCGGTTGGCAGCCGACGTCACCGATGACTTGCGGGCCTTTCTCGATAAGAGTCCGACGGAAGTTCCCTGGTATGGAGCCCAGGTCTTCGAGCAGCGCATTCGCCGGAACATCAAACTCGCCGAGGCACCGAGTTTCGGACAGTCGATTTTCGAGTACGATGCGAAATCGTCCGGTGCGCAGGATTATGGTGCGCTCGTAAAGGAAGTCCTTGCTGCCGAAGAGCGATACAGTCTGCCGCTGGCGGGATGAGCCGAGGGTCGAAGCCTTCGCGCCGACCCTTTAATTTCTGGTCTCTCCGGTGTATGAATGAGGCATGACCGCGAACTAAAATCCCTCAGATTTTTCGCAGGAGCCTCTCATGACGCGATACCTTTCTTTGTTTTTCATTCCGGCGCTCGTTGTGTTGTCCTCGCTGGTTCGTGCCGATGACGCTCCTTTTCCGCCGGTTTCGGAATTGCCCGTCCACACCGAACTCCCCGACCCGCTCCGCATGATGAACGGCGAAGAGATCACCACCGCCGACGAGTGGTTCGAAAAACGCCGACCGGAACTCAAAGACCTGTTTCAGCATTACATGTACGGATACCTGCCGGCGTCTCCCGAGAAAATCAGGTTCGTCGTTGAACGAGAAAATAAGTTGATATTCGACGGCAAGGCCGAACTAAGACAAGTCGCCATTCATTACGGACCAGACGATTGTCCGCCGATTCATTTGATGATCGTCGTTCCTACGAAACGGTCAGGACCGGTGCCGGTGTTTCTCGGCGTTAACTTCTGTGGCAATCATTCGGCGCTGGACGACACGTCCGTTCTACTTCCTACGGCGTGGCTGTATCCTCATTGTCCCGGCTGTGAGAATAACAAGGCAACCGATGCCGTCCGGGGGGGCGAAAAAGAAAAATGGGATATCGAGCAAAGTATCCGCGAAGGTTACGCCGTCGCCACGTTCTACAGCGGCGATGTCGATCCCGATAAAGCTGATTTCACTGACGGCGTGCATCCGTACTTCTTAAAGCCGGGACAAACCGAACTCGACAAGCACGACTGGGGAACCATAGCTGCGTGGGCTTACGGGCTACATCGTGCTGTCGATTATCTTCACCAGGAGAAAGATATCGACATCGATCGCATCGCCGTGATGGGGCATTCTCGGCTCGGTAAGACGGCATTGCTTGCCGGGGCATTCGACGAGAGGATCGATCTCGTCATTCCTCATCAGGCGGGTTGCGGCGGAACAGCGCCGAGCCGGCATGACATCGGTGAATCGGTACAACGGATCAACACCGTCTTCCCGCACTGGTTTAACGATACGTTTCCCGAGTTCAACGAACTGGTCGAACGTTTGCCGTTCGATCAGCATTGTCTCGCGGCGATGGTCGCGCCCCGTCCGCTGTTATTTACGAATGCGGTGGAAGATTCATGGGCCGACCCCGAAGGTCAGTTCAGCGTGCTCAAGGCGGCGACGCCGGTGTATGAGTTACTGGGCGTCGAGGGACTGGCTGCCGACGAGTACCCCTCTCCCGGTCAGTTGATCGACAGCCGAGTCGGATATTTCATCCGTGAGGGAACACATTCGACAACGCCTGAGGATTGGAAAATCTTTCGCGCGTTCGCCGACAAGCATTTCGGGCGGACCCATAATAACTCACGACCGTAACACTTCGAGAGTGGCTTCATGCCTCTAACTCGACAATTCGCTCGGTATCATCCAGCAAATGCAACGGTCGGCCGCTGGGGTGCTGGTACGTCGAGAGGTCGGGATCGATCCCCAGAAAATGGTAGAGCGTCGAGAATACATTCTGAGGATTGTATCCCTTGTTGATCGGCCGTTCGCCGTTCTTGTCGGTCTGGCCGATCACTTGTCCCGTGCGGAAACCTCCTCCGGCAAACCAGGCAAACCCCGCCCGTGGCCAGTGATCGCGACCGGCGGCAAAATTAATGCGGGGCGTGCGGCCGAATTCACCCCAGACCAAGACGGCGATTTCGTTTTGTAAGCCGCGCTGATGAATATCGGTAACCAGCGCATGAATCGATCGATCGTATGCGGGAAGTTTTTCACGCAATCGCTCGAAGACGTTTCCGACCGGAGAGGCGGAGTTCACTTTGCCGTGATCGTCCCAGCCTCCTTCGGCGAGCGTGATGATCGGCACACCAGCCTCGGCCAGTCGCCGCGCTAACAAGAATCGCGAACTGTGCCAGGTGTGTCCGTTCTGATACGGCCACTTGAATTTTACTTCGCGACCGTACATTTCGCGGGTTGCCGGGTCTTCCTGCTCGACATCGAATGCAGCCCGCACTTCGGGCGAGGTCATCATCTCGACCGCCTTCGCCGTGAAATGGTCGACGCCATCCATCTGGCCCGAGTTGTCGAGGTCGCTTCGCAGTCGATCGAACGTTGTCCGCAGCAATTGCCGATCGCTGAGGCGGTCAAATGTCATGCCGTCTTTGAGTTCGAGGTTGCCGAGATCTTCACGCTTGGGTTCGAAGGGGGAGTGAGCCGGGCCGAGGTAAAGGGGAACCTCGGACGCGGCGATATTGTTGAATTCGCTCCGGCCGATCGCGATATAATTCGGCAGAAACGTGTGTGATGTATCGAGGACTTTACTGACGATCGACCCGAATGCCGGACGGACCGGAGGCGAGAGAAACGGGGCCTGCGGCGCACCCGGAAAACCGGTGTAGACCTCGTGCATCTGATGATCGCCCTGAATGAACGTCATGTTCCGCACGACCGCGAACTTATCGGCGATCGTCGCCTGAAGCGGCATCAGTTCGCAGAGTTCCATACCAGGAACATTGGTTGCGATCGGAGAGAACTCGCCTCGATAATCCGACGAAGCCTGTGGCTTCATGTCGTACATATCAAGATGACTCGGCCCGCCGGGAAGACAGATGATGATGACCGACTTAGGCCGCGCTCTCGCCGCGTGGCTTTGCAATCGCAGCAAATCAGCGATTGCCGGTATCCCCAGGCTTACCCCTCCGGCTTTGAGGAAGTCACGCCGACAGGTGCTCTGCGAATCATTTTGGCGAGGTTCTGAAAGATGCACCACGGTTCTCCCGAGATTAATCAGGCCATAGACATATTATCGGCACGAACCCATAAGTGATTGAGCATGTATAATAACACAGCCTCCAGCGATTGTCCAACGGAGATTGCACATGTCGCCGTGCGGGGCGAATCGCATCTCCGTAATGGGGACGTTGCCAACTCATCCCATTGTGTTATAATTCTTCTTGAAAGTGACGAGGCGGAGGGTGTTACGATTCAACGGAATCGAGACATCAATTTCCGGCCTGGTTTTGCTGAAATCTGTGAGACAGACGACGAACCGGTCGATGAAGGGCCGATGAGTGTTCTCGCCTGACTTGTCTCGTAATTCGATGGCACGATACTGCAACTTCGCAGGGTTTGCGTGTCGATCTTCGCGCCGTTTTACTCGGCTCTCTGGCAGGTGGGTTTGCTACGAAGTGTCGTGAGATATCTCAACCGCCAATTGAGTCGGAAAGCACGTTCTATGCGTTTGTCGCCCTGCGCGTGCGATGTGGTCTCGCGATGATCATGTTTATTTCTGATTTGGTGACATCACCCTTATGACGACGATCCTCGGATCATCATTCGGTGGGAAGGTTGTCAATAGGGCCATGTAACCAGTTCTCTGACAGTGGCCTCACCTTTCGGTAAGGCTCTGCAATCTGATGCGTCGAAGCCGCAGGCATCAGTTCGTACCGATTCGTCCGCGGCGTAATGTGGAGACGTGATGAAATTACTGCTGATTTTGTTTTTCGCACTCATTGCATGCACTGTGGGAGTGATGTACACCGAAGGAACCGTACTGTATGTCTTTCAATTCGCTTTCTTCGGGATTCTGGGGATTAGCGTCATCAGCGTGGCTTCAGGACTTGTGTGACACAAAATCTCTCGCGAAATCTTTGACAGACTGCCTTTTCTCACTCCGAATACAACGATGAATTCTTCTTGGTGAGAGAGTCGACCTACTTCTTTGGAACCGCCTCCATCACCGTCGCCGGGTCGCAGACGATGCCGCCGCGGATGACGAGCTCAATTTTTCGTGTGTTCGCAATCTCTTTTGTCGGGTCGGCGGTGAGGAGCACCACATCGGCGAGTTTGCCCGCTTCGAGGCTGCCGAGGTTTTTTTCTTCGCCGAGAATCGTGGCGTTGTTCGCGGTCGCGGCTTGTAATGCATCAGCGGGGGAGATGCCTCCGTCGACCAGCATTTCGAGTTCCTGGTGCATCGAAAAACCGGGAGGGACAAACGGTTCGGGGGCGTCGGTCCCCACGAGAATCGTTACGCCGAGCCGATGCAGCAATCCCGCAAGTTCCTGATACTTGGCGATCAGCTTCCGTCGCGACATTTGCGTGTCGGGCGTTTTCGCGAGGCTGTTTGTCGAATAGTCGGTCCAGTAATTTCGCATCCGCTCGGGGCAAAGGGCCACGTCGGGATGATCGTAATACTCCGGCATGTCATTCAGATAAATCATGTTGCGGAACACGACCAGCGTCGGGTCGATGGCGACCTTTTTATTCGCAAGCAGGTTAATCAATGCCGTACATTTCGGGTTTTGCAGATCGAGATCCTCGCGCGGCGTGGCATCACCCGCCGGTATCGCAAAGTAGAAGACCGATTCGATGTGTTCGAGGGAGTCGATGCCATCTTCCGCCGCGTCTTGCGCCGAATACGCACTCAAATGAGCGGTGACTTTAAGTCCCTGTTTGTGACCGGCTTCGATGACCGCTTTGCCGACAGCGCGGCCGGTACCGGCGTAAATTTTAAGCGTACGGACTTTCCATTTCACCATGTCAGCGACGAACGCCGGGGCCGCGGCGGGGTCGGTGAGCACATACGCTACGTCGCCATGAATCGGCGGATCGCGGTCGATCAGCGGGCTCGCCATGAAGACACGCGGGCAAGTCTGCGGATTCGCCTCGGCGTAATGAGCAACGCCCGCCTGTGCAATGACCGGGTCGCCGGTGCTGCGAACGCTCGTCACCCCGGCGGCGAGAAACATCGGCAGAAATTCGTCGCCGGTAACGTGCATGAACTTTGCGAGATGCACGACATGCACGTGAGCGTCGATCAAACCGGGAATCGCAAATTTGCCATCGCCATCGATGATACGCGCCGTATCGGGGATCGATATCGGCGCCTCGGGCGTCCCGATGGCGGCGATTCGTTCCCCTTCGATGACAATCGTACGCCCATCGAGCATTTTGGCTGATGCCGAGTCGAACAATGTGACGTTGGTGATGGCAAGAGGCGCATCATCGGCTAACGAAGGTGCTGCACAAGAAGCGAAGATCAGAAAAAACAAAATCCTGTGCACATCGCGTCCGTTCTGACTCATCCTTCGTCCTTCGATTTCACTTGTTCTTAGCGCTTCGCATTGCGTCGCGGCTAACCGTGAATGCGCTTCTCACCCGTCGACTCGTTCGGAATATTTGCGAACGACGTCTTCGAGAACTTCGATTCCCAACCCCGGACCGGTCGGAACGGTGACAAAACCTTCGTCGACTGTAAACGGGTCTGCGACGATCTCTGTCCGCCATGGGTTTTCCGACTGATCGAATTCGAGCATCGGCGTGTCGGTCGGATAACCGATATGCGGGTCGGCGATCATCGAGACGGCATGGGCGGTCGCGGCGATCAACACAGCAGCACCCCAGCAGTGAGGGATGCAGCGAATGCCCGATAACGCCGCCATCTCCGCGATAAACAGCACTTCGCCGATGCCGCCACACAGGCTGATGTCAGGCTGAATGATGTTCACGCAACGACGGTCGATCATCCGTTTCGCGGCATGTCGACTTTGAAGCGCCTCTCCCCCGGCGATCGCGATTGTCGACTTCGCCGTCAGTTCTTCGTAGTCGACATAGTCGGGCGATTGCGGCATCGGTTCTTCGTAAAAGTAAAAATCGAGTTCGCCCAGGGCATCGCCGAGTTTCAGCGAGTCGTGTAATGTGTATGCGGCGTTGACGTCGGTCATCAGGCGGATGTCGGGGCCGACCGTGTCGCGGACGATCGCGGCGATCTTGGCATCGCGATCGGGGCCGTTGCGTCCCAGACGCATCTTGAGATTGCGGAAACCGAATTCGATTCTCTCTTGCGCATCTTCGGGATAGAACTCTTCGGGAACGGCCCCTTCGACGTAGTTCATCGCCGAGGCGTACGCGGGAACTTTGTCGCGATAGCGTCCGCCGTAGAGGTCGGTGATCGAAACGCCAAGCACTTTGCCGCGGATATCGGCAAGAGCGACATCGATGGCGCCGATCGCACACGGTTCTTCGAAGTTGGCTCCCCACAGGTCGCGCCACAAGTTGCGGTGCATCATCGGATTTTTACCGATGAGTGCCGGGCCAAGAGAGTCGACGAGCGCGCCGCGGGCTCCGCCGATGGGGGCTGTTTCTCCCCAACCCGAGATGCCGGCGTCGGTCGAGATTTTCACGAGCAGCGTGACCCGGTGCGTTTCGAGCGGGACCGAGACCGAGGCACCGTGAGCGCGGCTGAGTTTCGTTTTGAGCGAGAAGACTTCAACCTTTGTGATTTTCAGGTCGAGCTTGCGGGCGACGTCGGCGTCGAGGTCTTTCGCTTTTTCCTGAGCTTCGGCCCCCAACGATGCCTGCATTCCCCACCAGGCGGTGGCGCCGAGCGCGAGTTGTTCACCGAACCGACGGCGATTCAAGGCGGGAGCAGTTTTTTCGATTGGCTTCATGGGTGATTCCTCTGGAGGGGGATAAAACGGCGAAATCCTTCGCTAATCGGATCGTAATGGCATGGTACATCGTAACGGACAGCGTATCATGACATAGAACAGGGATGTGATGCAACGAAGCGGAAGAGGGATTTCCCGACGGATCACACCGACCGGACGTTGGTTTGAGGCGAGCGTGTTGCGTTTCCCTGGTGAATCCCATCCCCTTGATTGAATGTGTTCCGCGTCAGGGATACACTCGGGGACTGGGCCGTGCGATGCAGGGTCTGGATGAACACTTCCGTGTGGTCAGGGCGTGCCACCGGGACGGGGCTCTACCCACCTTCGCCCGACGGAATTGAGATCAACCCCACAGGGAGCATGCGACATGAGTTCTGGCACCGCACCGCGGCTGACGACGGTTCAATGGCTGATCTGCTTCATCGCCTCGATTGGCTTTGCGTTCGATATTTACGAATTGTTGATGCTGCCGTTGATCGTTCGGCCCGCCCTGATGGAACTCGGCGGCATCGCACCGGGAACCGACGAATTCGCAATGTGGATCGGACGGCTGTTTTATCTCCCTGCCATTGCCGGCGGTGTCTTCGGATTGTTGGGGGGATATCTGACCGATCGACTCGGTCGCCGTCGCGTTCTGACCTATTCGATTCTTCTCTACGCCGTCGCCGCGTTTGTCGCCGGTTTTTCAACGTCACTGTGGATGCTGTTGATTTGCCGCTGTTGCGTGTTTGTCGGCGTCTGCGTTGAATTCGTGGCGGCGGTTGCCTGGCTCGCGGAATTGTTCGACGACCCCGTTCGCCGCGAAAAAGTGCTGGGCTACACCCAGGCATTCAGTTCGATCGGCGGTCTGATGATTGCCGTCGCCAACGGTCTGGCGGTTGCCTACGCTCTCGATTTGCCGTCGGTGCAAATTCCGGGGTTTTTACAAGGGTTGCTTGGTGAAGTGAAAGACCCGAATGCGGCGTGGCGTTATACGTTGATGAGCGGTTTGATTCCCGCATTTCCGTTGCTGATCATTCGGCCGTTTCTTCCCGAATCGCCGAAATGGGCGGAAAAGAAAGCCGCCGGGACGTTGCGTCGACCAAGCTTTGGTGAGTTGTTCAATCCCCAGTTGCGGCGGACGACTGTTGTGACGACGATCATGTTCGCCTGTTCGTTCGGTGCCGCGTTTGGTGCAATTCAGCAGATGCCGCAGATGGTTCCGGGACTCCCCGAAGTGCAGGCGAGTGTTAAAGCTGCTGTCGAGAAAGTCTCCGACAAACCGAAACCCGATCAGATCAAAGCGGCAAAACTCGTCGAACAAGGGACGGCGGCCAATGTCACTAAGGTACAAGAAGTCGGCGGATTGATCGGTCGTGTGCTGTTGGCGATTCTAGCGGTCAAGATCGTCAGTCGCGTCAAATTGTTGCGAGTATTTCTGATTCCCGGTTTGATCGTGATGCCGTTCACTTTCTTTTATGCGGCCGTCGACAGTCTGTCGATGTTGTATGTCGGTATGTTTCTCGCCGGGTTGTTGACGGTCGGCCAGTTCAGCTTCTGGGGGAACTATTTACCTCGGGTCTATCCGATGCACCTTCGCGGCCTGGGCGAAAGTTTTGCAGCGAACATTGGGGGGCGATTAATCGGGACGAGTTTCGCCTGGGTCACCAGTTCGTTGGCGGTATCCGATTTTCTGGCCAATCTGATGCCCAACGGTGCCGAGGCATCCCCCGCCGCGAAAGTTGCCTTTGCCGCCGCGCTGATTGGTACGTTGGTGTATGCGGTCAATCTGGTTGCCAGTTTCTGGCTCCCCGAACCGCCGCCGGAATTTGAAGACTGATTGCGGTTTCGCGTTAACGGACATAACGCCGTATGCACACGACACAATTTTTGCGAAAACCGGAGGCCGTGGCGGTCGCTCCGATGATCGCCCTGTTTGGTGACGACCGTTACCTCAAGCAGCAGGGGCTCGAACAGCTCGGTCGCTTGTTACTGGGGGACGATGCGGAATTCAATCTCGTCAAATTCCCCGGTGCCTCGACCGAATTGCGCAACGTTCTCGATGAACTGCGAATGGTCTCGATGTGGGGCGATCGACGGTTGATCGTCATCGACGACGCCGACGACTTCGTTTCGGCGAATCGCGCCGCACTCGAAAAATATCTCGACAAACCCGCGGCGAAATCGGTGCTCGTGCTCGATGTCAAACGCTGGCCTGGCAACACACGGTTGGCGAAACAGGTCGAGGCGAAAGGTCTCTCGCTCGAATGCACGCCTCTGCAGGGGAACACGCTCACCAAATGGATCGCCGAAACGTGCCGCACGCAGCATCAGCACGAAATGACTCCGGCGGCGATTCAATTGCTGGTCGATCTTGTTGGATCGTCGCTGGCGGTGCTCGATCAAGAACTGGCGAAGCTGTCGTCGTTCGCGGGGGAGCGAACGAAAATCGACGTCGATGATGTGACGACTCTCGTCGGAGGCTGGAAGGCCGAGACAACGTGGGATATGTTGCGGGCCGTCAACGAAGGTCAGATCGGCAAAGCGCTGACGCTGCTCGACAAGCTGCTTGTCGCCGGTGAACCTCCGCTGAAGATCTTAGGGGGGGTGTCGTCGGTGTTTCGCAAACTCTCGAAAGCCGTCGATCTCGCAGTGCTCGGTACACCGCTTCCCGCGGCGTTGTCGAAGGCGGGGGTTTTTCCTCGCGACATCGGGACGAGCGAAAAGTTTTTACGGCGGATGGGTCGACATCGGGCGGGCCGGTTTCGAGAATGGCTCGCCGCCGTCGACCGCGATTTGAAAGGAGCCAGTCCCCTCCCCGAACGATTGCTGCTGGAGCGAGCACTCATTCGGCTGAGCGGTTTCGATTGAGCGGTTGCGAAGCATGGCAACAACTGATCGACCGGTATGAACGATTCGCCTAACGACACTGCCGATACGACACGTAAAGAGCCCTCCCGCCGTCATTGGCTGGGAGGACTTCGCGTCGTCGGCATGTGGACCCTCTTCAGTCGCGTGCTCGGACTGTTCCGCGATATCGGTATGGCGGTGCTGTTTGGCAACGGGGCGGTGATGGACGCCTTCTCGGTCGCGTTCCGCATTCCGAATCTTGCAAGGCGACTCTTCGGCGAAGGGGCACTCACCACGGCGTTTCTGCCGGCGTTCATCAAAGAACTGCAAGAGTCGGGAACCGCCAGCGCCTGGCGATTGGCCAATGCCATCTTCGTGTTGCTGACGATCGGCCTGACGGCGGTCGTTCTGGTGGGCGAAATCGCGCTGGCGATCTGGAACTGGGGATTCGACGTCTCTCCCGAGACCCGATTGCTGATCGAGCTGACAGCGGTGATGTTGCCTTACTTGTTGTGCATCTGTCTCGCCGCGCAGGTGAGCGCCGTGCTGCATGCGTTTCAACGATTCGCCTGGCCAGCGTTTGTTCCCGTTGTGTTGAATCTCGCCTGGCTGGGAGCCATCGGTTTGATTTTTCTTTTCCCCGAATCGTTCGGACCGCCGGCCACACAGGTTCGCATCGTGTCGATCGCGATCGTATTCGCCGGTGTGTTGCAGCTCGGCGTGCAACTTCCGACGTTGCGTCGTCTTGGCTTTCGATACGATCGCGAATGGACATCGGCAAAGCGTGAGGTCATGCAGGTCGGCGAACGGATGCTGCCGATCGTCATCGGGCTGTCGATCATTCAATTCAATACGCTGTGCGACGGCTTGATCGCGTGGGGGTTTTCGGCTCCCGAGTTAGTGAATAAGCCGAATGTCATGACTTGGCATCCGCTCGAAAGCGGCACCGCCTCGGCGCTCTATTTCGGACAGCGATTGTATCAGTTTCCGCTCGGCGTCTTCGGCGTGGCGCTGGGGACCGTGATTTTTCCATTGCTCTCGCGGCATGCACAGGCCGGGGAATGGGATCGCCTCAAGGAAGATCTCACATACGGGTTGCGACTGGTCGTTGTGGTCGGCATCCCCGCCAGCGCCGGGTTGATTCTGCTGGCGAAACCGCTCGCCTCGCTGTTTTTCGAGCACGGGGCGTTCGATTCCGAAGATGCTTGGCAAACCAGCCGGATGATCGTCGGCTACGGTCTCGGAGTGTGGGCCTACTGTGGACTATTAATTCTGTATCGCGGTTTTTACGCGATGGGAGATCAACTGACGCCGCTCAAAATCGGTACGGTATCGGTCGTCATCAATCTGATGTTAAATCTCACGCTCATCTGGTGGATTGGTGGAATGGGTCTCGCATTGAGCACGTCCATTAGTGCGACCGTAGAAATCGGTGTCGCTTTCTGGCTGATGCAGCGGCGCATCAGTTCGCTGCCGATTCGAGTTCTGGGGAGTACAATTCTCCGCACGATGATCGCCACGGCGCTGATGGTGGCTGTCGGTGTTGCGATGTTGTCGTGGAGTTATGCTTCGTCCCACGGTCGGGTGATTACAGCGGTGTTGCCGCTGGTTTCATCAGCGTTGATATTTATTGGTGCTGCGTGGATGCTCAAGTTGGATGAATTCTGGTCATTGATGGCGCTGGGAAGAAAACGAAAAGACGATTAAGAGGGCCTCGTCATGCCGCAGATTTTTCAGAAGACGTGGGGCGGGTCGCAGTTCTGGGGCGACGTCCATTATTTTCGCGGCTGGAAGATTCAGCAGAACGTATACACGAAACATTACCGGCTGCTCGATTCGCAGAATTACCGCTTCGCCACCGGATCGTTCGAAACCTGTCTCGATGCGTTGAACGAGATCAAACGCAAACAGCAACTGACACCGATGTCGGGAGAAGTCGTCATATTGCTGCATGGCATTCTGCGTTCGTCGCGCAATTTCAGCCGGTTTAAGCAGATGCTGAAGGGAAATGGCTACCACGTTGTTAACTTCGAATATCCCAGCACGCGGGTGAGTATCGAAACCTCGGCCGATTACCTGCAACAGACGATCGCCTCGCTGCACGGCGTCGAGAAAATACATTTCGTCGTGCACTCGATGGGCGGGCTTGTCGTGCGGACGATGTTGCGCAACGGCACCGACCCGCGATTCTCGCGGATGGTGATGCTGGGGACTCCCAACTCCGGCGCCCAGATGGCCGACCTGCTTAAGAACTGGCGTCCTTTTCAATTACTGTACGGCACCGCCGGACAGCAGCTGGTGACTGATCGAGACGGATATATCCAGCAGTTGCCGATTCCGACGTTCGAGTTCGCCATCATTGCGGGGGGGCGTGGAATTTCGGACGGGTTCAATCCGTTGATACCGGGGGACGACGATGGCGTGGTGACGCGCGACTGCACGCGGTTGCCGGGAGCCACCGACAGCAGTGTCGTCCATTGCATCCATTCTTTTCTGCCTGGCAATCGTGATGTCATGGGGCAGACGCTCCGTTTTCTCAAAACGGGTCGGTTGCGTGCCGATGGGGAACCTCAACCGATCCCGCGTGAGTAGACTCGACGTCCCGAGACTGGCATGTCGGGCAGAATGAGCGTACCCTACGACAAGCCGTTTCATAACCCACTGGCTGGCGGATATTTTTAGGACAATATGAATGCCTACTCTGTCGCCAACCGGGTTATGAGACGAGTTCCCGACCTGACTTTTCGTCGGTCACATTCATCCATTCAAGTTTTCGTCGAGGAGAAGATCATTGACCGATCAGCCTGATGGGACGAGCACGCCCTCTGCAGATGCCCTTCACCCGGAAAAGCCGACGACGATTCGGTACAACATTCTCATTTTGCTGGCGTCGATGGGTTTTATTCTGTATCTCGACCGCATCTGTATTGGTCAGGCGATGACCGATATCAAGGCTGATATGGGGTTTACCGACGAAGAAGCAGGCCGGCTGGCTTCGGCTTTCGCCATCGCCTACGGCATCTTTGAAATTCCTACGGGACATTGGGGAGACAAATACGGATCGCGTGGCGTGATTACACGTATCGTCGTCTGGTGGTCGATCTTCACCGCGCTCACCGGTCGGGCCTGGAATTTGACGTCGATGCTGGTGATTCGCTTTTTATTTGGCGCGGGAGAAGCCGGTGCCTTGCCGAACACCGCACGAATCTTGCGAAAATGGTTTCCCGAAAATCAACGCGGGCAAGCGCAGGGAATTTTCGCCACGTCGATGACTATCGGGGGAGCGTTTTCACCCATCGTCACGGCACAGCTGATCGGTGCGCTCGGTTGGCGCTGGACGTTCGTCGTACTGGGGATCATCGGCGCACTCTGGTCGATTCTGTTTTACTGGTATTTTCGCGACGAACCTGCCGAACACTCCGGTACGAATCAAGCCGAGGTCGATTTGATTCGTGCGAACGAATCTCCGGCGGAGGTCGAGACAGTTCACCCTCCGATCCCCTGGGGAGAGGTGCTGACCAATCCGAACGTCTGGCTGCTGGGGGCCATCATGACATGTAATGCCGCGCTCTTTTATGTGATCTTCAGCTGGTATCCCACCTATTTGCAGGAAGCGTGGGGGGTGACGAAGGAGATGAGCGCCACGATGACGAGCGTCGTGCTGGCGGGAGGAGCCGTCGGTACGTTAACCGGCGGTTTCGTCGTCGACATACTGATTCGCCGTTTTGCCAATCCGCGGTGGAACCGGACGCTGTTTTCGACGGTGATGTTGTTTATTTCCGCCGGTTTTTTCTGGTGCGGTCTTCAGACCGATTCGGTCTACGTCACCGTCGGCTGTCTGACGTTGACCAATCTGTGCATGCAAATCACCGTGCCGACGTGGTGGAGCGTCGTCACGAAGATCAGCGGTCCCCACGTCGGCGCCATGTTCGGGCTGATGAATATGCTCGGCATGCCGGGCTCAGCGGGTGCCCCGTACCTCACTGGTTTTCTGTCGAACTACTATAAAAATCAGGGGTTCACAGGCCGCGACCAGTGGGATCCGGCGATCTCGATGTTCGTCTACATTCTCTGCACGTCGGCGACGCTGTGGCTGTTCGTCGATGTGCGAAAGAAGATCTCGAGGGATGAGCACGATGATTGCACATCGGTTAACTCAGGCGTCGCGTGACTCACTCTTTGTCTGCGAGGTACATCAACCGGCCGCAGTTTTTACAGAAGATGATTTTACCCGAGTTGAGTTCGACGCGCGACTGTGCCAGCAGGTTGACGTTGCACGACTTGCAGGTTCCTCCCTCAACGGGAGCTAACGCCTCGGGACCGTGTGCGATGACCAGCCGACGGTACATTCCGGCGACATCGGAGGGAAGAAATCTTTCGTATTCCTTAATCGATTTCTTCAAGGCGTCGGACGACTCTTTTAACGCGGGGACTTTCGATTCGAATTCGGCCGAATGAGCCTTGAGGTCGTTTTCAAACTTTTGTATCGCTTCGTTCAACCGGCCGACTTCGACCTGAGCGGCGTCGACCAGTTCGAGCGTTTCGAGAATCTCGTCTTCGAGCACGCTCATCGCCATCGTATCGGCGTCGATCTGGGTGCGAATGATGTCGTACTCGCGATTCGAGTTCGCCATATTCAGTTTGTTTTTCAGATCGAGCAGTTTGGTTTCCTGCGAGCGAAGTTGCAGCCCCTTCTGATCCGAGAGCTTGCGCAGCTCCATCAAGCGGTCTTTTGCAGCATCACGTTCGGCGGTCTTTTTCTGAATGATCTGCTGACGGGCTTTGACCTGTTTCGGTCCCCGGTCTAACTCGTCTTCAATCGTACGGTATTCTAACAGGAGTTGATGCAGCCCCTTCAAATCGGCAGCCGACGCATTCATCTGTAGCCTCTTGGAAACTGGTTTCATAATCCGGTTAACGGCGGATGAAACGTTAACATCGTTTCGTGCAATTCACCGTTCGGAGCGTTATGAAACTTCTGATCGTCAATTCATATCACGAGATCGCGAATCGGCGAGGGGAGGATCACCTGCCAGCCGATTTCGTCTTCTGGTTCACATCATGCATTATACGACGTCTCGGCACAACTGTGCGTGACGAATCCTATGATTCCGCTTTGTCGTTCGGTCTGGATGATCGTCAATTCCTCCGCGGATTATCGCAGATGAGTACAAATTTCATGGCCAATTCACCTCCGAGTCAGCAACTTTCGCAGACGTCATACCCATAAGATCTCGCCAGAATTTTGCCTTTTCATCTGCGGCAATCTGCGAAAATCTGCGGACGAATTCGCCTCTCGCCGAGAATGGGTCGACGTTTTCTATTCTTTGTAAGTGTATCTCATCCACAAAAAAAGCCGATCTTGCGATCGGCTTTTGTCAGCGTCAGTTGTTGTTATTGGCTAACTGGGCAGCCATCAGGGTGTCGAGAAACCCTTTCAGCTGCCGGCTGCGAACCGGGTGTTGCAGCTTGCGGACCGCCTTGGCCTCGATCTGCCGGACCCGCTCGCGGGTCACTTTAAAGATACGCCCCACCTCTTCGAGCGTGTAGGTGTATCCGTCTCCGAGTCCGTAGCGAAGTTTGATGATTTCGCGTTCGCGATACGTCAGCGTTTTCAGAACGTTGTCGATCTTGTCTTTCAGCATTTCGTGCGTCGCTGAGTTGACCGGGTTGTCGGTACTCTCGTCTTCGATGAAATCGCCGAAGTAGCTGTCTTCGCTTTCACCCACGGGCCGATCGAGACTGATCGGATGCCGCGAAATCTTCATAACGCGGCGGGTTTCTTCGAGGCTGACCTCTGCGGCTTCGGCCATTTCTTCGATCGTCGGCTCGCGCCCTTTTTCCTGCAGCAGTTGTTTGCTGACCTTGCGGAGTTTCGACATCGTTTCGATCATGTGCACCGGAATTCGAATCGTCCGGGCCTGGTCGGCAATGGCGCGGGTAATCGCCTGGCGAATCCACCATGTCGCGTATGTCGAGAACTTATAACCACGACGATACTCGTACTTGTCGACGGCCCGCATCAGGCCGGTGTTTCCTTCCTGAATGAGGTCGAGAAAACTCAAACCCCGGTTTCGATACTTCTTGGCGATCGAGACGACCAGCCGCAAGTTGCCGCCGGAGAGTTCCCGCATGGCGAGTTCGTAACTTGCGACACGGGTTTCGATGCATTCCTGCCGATGTTTAAGCGACTCGGGGGTCTCCATGGTGATCATCAGCAAATCGGTGAGTTCGCGCTGAATGTTGGCGCGGTCGTCTTTGGCCGATTTGACATTCTTGAGGTTTTCGAGATTCGCGAGCAGTTCCTGAACGCGGTTCGCGATCTGCTGCAGGCGTTTCATGACCGGTTGCAGCCGTTGGGTCCGCAGGCTGAGTTCTTCGACCAGCGTGACCATTTTGCGGCGACGGATGAGCAGGCTGCGCCACAATTCCTTCTTTTCTTTCGCGGTCGTTTCGGGAAGCATCGTCTTCTGGAAGTCGGCGATGTTTTTCTGGCGCAGATAGTCGAGAGTTTTCAGGTTGTGGGGCATGCGTCCCAGAATCTGATTCTTGTCGAGTCCTTCGGTCACCGAAACTTTGATCGTACGGTCGAAGGGGAGTTCCCCCATGTGTACTTTTTTAAGAATGTCGATCGCCGACTTCATCGTGAAATCGCATTCGAGCAAATGCCGGCGAAAGCGTTTGCGGGTGACTTCGATTTTCTTGGCGAGCGAAATTTCTTCGCGGCGGGTGAGCAGGGGGATTTCCCCCATCTGCGTGAGGTACATCCGCACGGGGTCATCGATCCGCTTGCTTTTATCTTCGCCTGCGGGTTCTTTCTTCCCTTTAGCGGTTTTGCCCTTCTTTTTCTCGATGACGCGGGAAATAACCACCTTGTCGGTGACGACTTCCATCCCCATTTCTTCGAGACACATAAGCAGCGTGTCGAGTTTTTCGGGATTCACCGCTTCGTCGGGGAGATATTCGTTAATCTGCGAATAGGTGAGAAAGCCTCCCTGGTCGCGTCCTGTGGTAATCAACACACTCAGACGTTCGTCTTGCATTTGCACAGCCAGTCCCTCCCCGATCATGTATTGCGAGTTGCCCGTCGTTGATGAAATTCCATGGCCTGCTTGAGCAATGCCTGTGTCTGTGCCTCGTCGGAGGCCAATCCTGTTGTTGTCGAGTAGTCGGTCAGTCTCTGCTCGTGTTCTCGTCGTTCTAATAGTTTGTCCCAACCTTTTAACACGTGTTGAAGATAGTCCGGTATGTCCGTTTCGACGTCGGTCGATTCATAAGAGTAATTGTCGGATGTCGCTGTCAGCCGTTCGGCGATTCCTTTTTGTCGGGCGGCTTCGTCGAGATACGCCGCCCAACGCTTCAGTTCCGGGTCTTCAACAATGGTGGTGATTCGATCGTAGGTCGGTTCGATTCCTTCGTGTGTACAATCGCGGCATATTTGAAACAGCTGACCCAATGCCGCGTGTTCGAAGTCTCTGGTTTCGATCGAAGGCATGTAACTCAGCAGCGACGACGGTTGATCGCTCGCAAAGATCATTTCCAGCAGATCGCATTCCAACCGATAATGCGGGTCGTCAGGATTTTCGATTTTTCCCCCGGCGGGGGAGGGTTTGTCGACTCGCACCGGTTGATTGCGGGATGCCGGTGCTTTTTTTCGCTGTTCGTCGAGCTGTATCCTCAATCGTGATTCGGGGATACGTAATCGATCGGCGACGCGAGACAAAATCAAATCTTCGCGGATTTCATTGGCCAAGCTGGGGACCGAAGCTAACAAGGCAACCATCTCCTGTGCCGCACGTTGCCTTGCGTCAACATTTTCCGATCCGTATTGGGCTAATAAGCGACGCAATTTGAAGTCCCACGCTTCCGGAGCCGTCTCGATCAGCGCGTTCAAGGCGTCGGTTCCGTGCTGCGACAGGTAATCCGCCGGGTCGAGTTGATCGGGTAAGGTCAATATTCTTAAATCTATGTCCTGATTGAGGAATCGGCCAACAGATCGCTCGGCTGCTTTTTGACCTGGCTCGTCTCCGTCGTAGATCAGCACAACTTTGCGGGAAAATCGTTTCAATAAGGTGACGTGAGTCTCGGTCAGTGCGGTTCCCAACGTAGCGACGGCAACGGGTATGCCGAATTGATGAGTCATGATGCAGTCGGTATAGCCTTCCATAACCGCCGCCACATGAGACTGACTGATCGCATGACGGGCCACATTCAATCCGTACAACGTGCGACTTTTGAAGAAGACGGGACTTTCGTCGCTGTTCAGGTATTTTGACGGCGTATTGTGTGCTTTGTCGGGGAGAACGCGTCCTCCAAAAGCAACAACCCGCGAGCGTTCGTCGTAAATCGGAAACATCACCCGGTCGTAGAAGACGCTGTAATGGTTGCGTCCTTCGCTGCCGAGTTTCGCAAGTTTGACCGCTTTGAGTTGATCGAGAGAGAATTTTCCCTGAGCGCGACGGATGATCCAGTCCCAATGGGGAGGATGAAATCCGATGCGAAATTTTTCGATGGTTTCGGCCGTAAACCCGCGGCTGGCGAGATAATCGCGAGCCCGTTTGGCTTCGGGTCCGTTCTTCAGCGCATTGACGAATTCCTGCTCGGCCCATTTGAGGACATCGTATAAGCTTGCATTTGACGGGCCGTTGTTGGCCTGAAATCGGTTCGATCGGGGGACTTCGAGATGGGCTCGTTGTGCGAGCAGTTCCATCGCTTCGGGGAAGTTGAGCCCTTCGCGTTTCATGATCCACGAGAAGCAGTCGCCACCGTCGTTGCAGACCCAGCAGCGCCATGATTGCCGATCGGGATAGACGCAGAGCGAAGGGGAGCGGTCTTCATGCCAGGGGCAAAGTCCTTTGAAGACGCTTCCTCCCGATTGTGGAACCAATGCCAGGCTTTCGGAGACCAAATCGACGAGATTGGTCCGCGAGCGAAGCAGTTCCTTGAATTCGATGGAGGCGGCGGAAGACAACGAGAGGACTCCACAGTGAGCGGGAAAATGCGACACAATCATTACAAACGCGCATCCTGAGCAAACAAGGATGGGCATTTCGGTGAAGCACGGCAAGTAGACAAACGAACCATTCACGAGTCGGAGTCGTTACCGAGTTCCGCCCACCGAAGTCTACACCGTCGGGGAGCCCGGTCAAGAAAACTGGCAAGAGGTTGCGATCAATAAACAGGATTCAATCGCATAAACAGTAATGAGTTACAACTCAACTCCGTCGCGCAAGTCGCCGTCGACCGTTAAACTTCCCCCCAACAACAAAGTCCCCCGGCACGCCATTTTCAGAGACCGAAGGGACGGTATAATCGATTTATTCGACAGTTGGGGAATGAGACTGGGGGTTGGCCCTGTACTTGGGTAGTGGCTGATTTCAAAATGTACCAGTGAGTGATTTTTTTTGGTTGCACGAAAACAGAACCGCGCAACCTTCTACCAGTTCTACTAGTGCAACCCCAGGAGTCGCCTGCGCTGTGGCGAGCAAGTCTAATCTCCACCGCTATTTATCGAAATTTTGCTTAAAAGATGGGTTTTCTTCTTGAATTGTACCAGTAAATAGTATAATTACTCAAGTCGCACCCGGGGTTGGGGCGACTCATCATAGAACGGATGCTTGGAGTCGAACCAATGCGCAGGGGCTCTGTGGTGTATCCGGCATACTTTTTTGAGCCGGTTGATTTCCTCGAATTCATCTATACGCCAATATTTGATCGCGTGTGGCGACAAATTGGCTTGAATGACGACCAAGATCGCTTTTGCCTCGAAGCCCAGATCATGATGGACCCAAAGGGTCCGCCGATCATTTCCGGTACGGGTGGGGCGCGTAAAACTCGGTTTTCACCGCCCGGTTGGCCAATTGGGAAAAGTGGCGCATTACGAATTGTTTACAAGCATTTTGATGAGTTTCATGTTTCTGCAATAGGCTTGGTGTACCCCAAGGGGGTGCGGGACAATCTTTCTCACGATCAAAAGGTGGCCATCAAGAAGGCACTAGATGAAATCGAAGAAGAACTCAAGAGGTAGCGAGGGTCTGTCCCAAGGGGGGGAGGAGATGCTATGAACGATATGAATGAACGAAAGTTTGATATTGAGGGAGCAAAGGAAATTCTCGCCGAAAAGCCCGTTGGCAAATGGCTCGCAGATGGATTCCAGGAGATTGCCGACGGCCTCAAGAACGGCAAAAAGAATATTGCCAAGAAGTTCACTTGCCACAAAATGGCGCTCAATTTAATTCCGACTGAATACGCTCCTGAAACTGTTAAGGAAACCCGTAAGAAGTTGAAATGTTCTCAAGCTATTTTTGCGCAGTTTATGGGAGTGTCTTTATCCGCTGTTAGGAATTGGGAACAAGGAGTTAACTCCCCCGGCCATGCTTCATGCCGGCTGATGGACGAGATCCGCCACGACCCTGAGTACTGGAGGAAGAGGTTTAGCCAACTCGCCGTGCGCAAGAGCGATAAGGTTGAGTTGTCATGAATCCAAGAATTCGACATCGACCCACCTCTTGCTTGGCGCAGCAGTTTATAACCCGCGGGAAGAGTCAGTCCGCACAGATGGGATCGTAACCCCCGCTTTGTTGAGCGCAGGGGGAGGATTACCTTCTACGGCAGCGAATGCTTCTCGCTTCACTCCCAATACACCAGCGTCGTCAGCGAGTAAGGTAGCGTTTCGTACTCGAACTGGATTTCGCCGTAGATGGCGATGTGGCCTGTTTCGGGTTTTGCGGCCTGGCCGTGGTAGATTTTTTCGACGAGCGTCATTTTGTCGGAACCCCATTCCGATTCGCGGAAGTCTCGATTGATCGAGGTCGCCGACCAGAGGCGGGCTCCATTCGACGCGGCGTCGGTTTTCAATACTAGCTTCAACTGACCGTCGACCGACGATTTCTCCCAGTCGATGTGCGGCAGCGGAGTTCCTCCGGCGGCGTGGCGGAAAAAGACCCCCAGCGTGCTGAGTGCCAGATCGCGACCTCCTTTGAGGTTATGCCCCGCATTCGGCAGACGGATGGCATACTTCGGACCGATGAGGTCGTCCCAGTACAGGTTCATGGCGTCGACGACCCAATAGCGGTCGTTGGCCCCGACGATCATCAGCTTCGGCTGCTTCACACGGCTGCGATAGGTGAAGGGGTCCATCATTTTCCAGAGGGCGTCTTCGCGTTCTCCTTCGGGAATACCCCCATCCCGCACCAGACCTTTGCTGGTGTAATCGTCGATTTGTTCGCTGTACTTGCCCCATGTCTCTTTCTGATATTTCATCTGTTTCGGGAAATTGAGCACATCGATCACCATCGGAGCGGTCGCGATAATTCGCGGGTCGGCGGCGGCGGTCAGCCAACTCGTCCAGCCGCGCTTCGAAGCGCCGGTGACGACGAAACCTTTGATCGGCTGCTGAAATTCGCGAAGCTGGAATTCTTCGAGAGCATCCATCGCTTTGACGGCACTCTTGACCATCGGGAAGAGCAACGGCCAGGTGGGATCGCCGGTTTCGAGATACTTAAGCCAGGTCTCGGTGATCAGGTCGTCTTCGACTTTGTCTCCCATCAGCGGTTGATTGGGAACCTGGTGCAGCGTGGCGACGCAGGCTCCGCACAATCTGGCGAGCGAGGCACCGATCAACTGTTCTTCCACCCCGGGACGGCGGCCATTTTTGCCTCCTGTCACAAACAACAACATTTGCTCGGGGTGCGTGATCTCTTTGGGAACGTAGACCATCAGCGCATGTTCCCACGTGATATTCTGCCACGTCTGAGACACGAGATGCAGGCGATAAGCGGTGATGTCTCCCAGTTCATTTTTTTCTTCGGTCGACCATTTGAAATCGGGTTCGTCACGGCCGACGTAGCGAAAGAGTTCGTCGGGGAGTTGATCCCCTTCCGTTCGATCTTCAGTTCGACCGACGTGCGTACTCGTGAGGACCAACACAACCAGCAGACAATGCGAACGAAACCATCGCGATATCATTTCTTACCTCTCGTGGAGATCGTAGCGACAACAGTAGCGTTGTCACGCGAACTACTTCAAACGATTTAATTCGTGGTGAGTGCAATCGTGCCGAGATCGATCGGGACACCTTTTTTGACCGAGACCGTGACCTCGGATTTTTCGGCGGCGGTATAGCGGTCATTAAGTTTGTCTGGTCCGCCGTAGCGTCCCATGTTCCATTGTCCCCATTTGAAGGTTAATTTGTAATCGCCTTCCGGGGCGCCGTCTCCCGATTCGTAGGTCCCGATGGAGAATTTTCCCTCTTTATCGGTGAAGCTGGAAATGGTTGTGGGGACAGGCCCTTTCTCGACTGGATGGCAGACGACGAGCAGCGTTTCCACCGGTTGCCCGTCGATCGTCACGGTGCCTGTAATGGGAAACGTCTCTACACGCGGTCCCCCCTGTGGGCCATCAGAACCACAACCGGCGACACTGAGCAATCCCCAGACGAGAAGGGCGATGGTTCCCCTCCGAAGTGGCTGAAATTCACGAATGGATTTTGACAAATTCATACCCCACGTCAACGAGTCGGACCGAACAATCGAGATGCCGCCGGTCCGATGACCGACGGCAGTGGAGACGTCAATCGAGCAATACAGGTCAAGAATGGTGAATTAAAATTCGCCGATCACTTCACCGCGTGCCCGGGTAATCAAAGCCCCTAAGACAAAGGCGCCGATATTTTCGCTGATGAAACGTACGGCACCGTCTGCCATCAGCACATGAATGCCCCCTTCGTGGAAGGAGTACAGCGTGCCGGTTCCATTTGAGCAATTGATCGCACAGGGGCCGCCGTTGCCGCTGTCGATGCCATTGTACAATCGACCTTCGATCCAGTTTTCACCGTTTAAGACGTCGGCCCAGGCACCACCGCCGATGGCCGATTGGTTTAGTGCTTCAGGATCGGTCAACGGAACCGGTGTATTGATACGGAACAATGTGTTGCGTCCCGCTTTCTCGCCGATGAGAGTCGTGTTCGATGTCCCGTCGGTGATTTCACTGATTCGACCCCCTTCACCGCCGTCGCTCAATGACGGAACGTTTAACACGGCGATATCCCATAAGGCCCAACCTTCTCGATCCGAGGCGCCGGGACCGAAGGCGAGATTGGAGAAGTCACCTCGAACCGCACTGGTGACGGAATAGTCGATGACACCGCCATTCGTCATCGTCAGAGTCGTTGCGAGGGTAACGCCATTAAACGGAGTGCCGGCCGGAATCGCGTACGAAACGGACTCCGCTCCGACCGATGAGGCGCACCGGAACGCAGGAATTCTCGCTTGAACGGCGGCAGCATTCGCAGCATTCCACTCGCTGAGACTCGAATTATATTGGTTATAGACATTGGCCTGATCGATGTACGGCAGAATCGCGGTCGCCCAACTGGTGGACGTTGTGATCACGGCTCCGGGTGTCGCCAGAACACCAATGATTGCCGGTCGCGGAAAAATGGTAAAAGCGTCGTGGTAATTATGAAAGGCCAAGCCGATCTGCTTCATGCTGTTCTTGCACTGGGTACGACGTGCCGCCTCGCGGGCCTGTTGTACAGCGGGTAACAACAAGGCAATGAGTACCGCGATGATCGCGATCACGACGAGCAGCTCGATTAATGTAAACCCTCTGCGGACGTTCGACTTTTGCATCATAAGGCTCCTGGACAGCGGAAATAAGAACACACAAAACCGACGCGTCGAGAAGAGAGCAGTTGCACGAACGCAGAATGTCTCCGCCCGGAATAGAAAAGCGGAAAAACCTGATACACTGGATTTATAATCGGAACAGAAGTGATATGAATCCTTTGACGTGATGAGCCGCACCCTGACTTGGTGGTCTACGCCGATGTCTCTTGGAGCTAATCAGATAACCAGATTTCTACACGATAGTCAATCACCACAGAACCAATTTTACCGACGACGGACAGTAGGGCAACTTGTCGGCTCAGCCGAAGTCATGAATTTGCCTTACAAAAATCGGCAATCAATCGCTGCACTTCGGCGGCGGCTTCCATTTGGACCATGTGTCCGCAATCATCGATCACGTTAACGATGACCGCATTCGGCAACCCCCCCGCGTGCGCACTGGGAATGATGCGGTCGTTCTTTCCCCAGATCACCTGCAAAGGTACCTGGAGATCGAGCAGTCGGTTTCGAAAATCGGTCTGCTGACCTCGTTCGCCGACAAAGTTTTCGGCAAGCCGCGACAACGCCGGTTGCACGCCGTCGATACGCATGAATTTCAGAATGTCGTCCACGAGTTGACGCGTGGCCAGGGCCGGGTCAGAGAACAACCGTTCGATAAACGGTTTGAGGTCTTTGCGACGGTCGGCCTTGACGACGCCATGCACGAATTCGGCATCGATTTCGGGGCCGAGCCCTGCGCTGGCAATCAGCGTTGCCGAGTGAATTCTCTCCGGAATGGAAAGTGCCAGCGCCAGCGAGATGCCCCCTCCCAGCGAGTGCCCGACCAGATGCGCTCGCGGGATGCCGACGGCGTCCATCCATTGCGTGACGACGTCCGCGAGAAATTCCATCGATCCGTCGCCGACGTCTTTCGAGGTTTGGCCATGTCCCGGCAGATCAAGCGAATAGGCCGTGCGGTCACCGGCCAGTGCCGATTGATGATACGCCCAGTTATTCAAGCTCCCTGTAAACCCGTGAATCAGCACTACCGGTTCGCCACCGTTGCCTTGTTTCAGATAGCGAATCGAACGGCCGTCGACGGTGATGGTCTCGGGTTTTTCGCGCGGCGAGTCGGTTGGCCCGGCGGACGATTCCACGACGAAACTCGTCACAAATTCGTCGATTTCTGCGTCGGTCACAGAGGGGTCGGCAACCACACCGACCAATCCGCCGACAGGGATATCCTGACCCGATCTCGCGACCTGACGACGCAGCAGTCCGCTGACCGGTGCTTCAACGACGCCGACGGATTTATCGGTTTCGACTTCGAGCACTTCGTCGCCGCGTGAAATTTCGGATCCTACCGGGACGAGCCATTCGACGACTTTTCCTTCGGTCATCGAGAAGCCCCACTTGGGCATGGTCAGCTTCTGGATGCGGTCGTCTGAGTCCATGTCTGATACTCCGATACTTCGCGGACGGCCGCCGCAATTTTCTCGGCGTTCGGTTTATACAGGTCTTCGAGGATGTCGCTGAACGGCACGGGGGTATGCGGAGCCGTCACCATGCGGATCGGCGCTTTGAGCGCACCGAAGGCGTGTTGTGCAATCAGGGCCGCGATGTCGGTCGCCATGCTGCACCGCGGGTTCGCTTCATCGACGACGACGACACGACCGGTTGCGGTGACGCATTCGAGTATCGTTTCTTCGTCGAGCGGAGACGTCGTTCGTAAATCGACGACTTCGCATTCGATCCCCTCGGCGGAAAGCTGGTCGGCCGCTTTGACCGCTTCGTGCACCATCTCGGCGAGAGTCACGATGGTGACGTCGTCTCCTTCGCGAACGATTTCGGCTTCGCCGAACGGAATCGTGTACGATTCTTCGGGGACGTCTCCTTCCATCGCGTACAGTTTCTTATGCTCGAAAAAGATGACCGGGTCGTCATCGCGGATCGCTTCGATCAAGAGTCCCTTTGCATCGTAAGGATTCGACGGCACGACGCATTTCAAACCGGGGATATGCGTGAAGATCGAATACAACGATTGCGAATGCTGAGCGGCCGCGCGAAAACCCGAACCGATCATCGTGCGGATGACGACAGGCGTGGTTGCCTTGCCGCCGAACATGTAGCGAAACTTCGCCCCCTGGTTGAAAATCTGATCGAAGCAGACCCCCAAGAAGTCGTTGAACATGAGTTCGACAACGGGTCGAAGCCCCGCCGTCGCCGCCCCGATCGCCGCCCCGACAAACGCCGACTCGCTGATCGGCGTATCCATCACACGGTCGCCGTACTTGCCGTACAACCCTTTGGTGACGCCGAGCACGCCTCCCCAGGCATCCATCTCGCCGTCTCCTCCTTGTCCCCCGGCGACATCTTCGCCGATGAGGATCACGGAGGGGTCGCGTCCCATTTCCTGGTCGAGCGCCTCGTTAATCGCCTGCTGAAACGTCAGTATGCGGGCCATGATTTCGTCCTTTTTCTACGTCTCCCCGTGGGAGAAGGTCGGAAGGAGAGAACCTGGAACTGGTTTCATCACCCGATCGGCGACGGAGTCGTACCGTCTACTTGCCGCCTTCGGTAATGGCAAACAATGTCGACTTATTCGAGATATACAACACATTGTTGGCAACGATGGGGGTACTGTAGACCGAATTTCCCATATTGATCTCGGAGATGATGTTCAGCGTTTTGCCGTGCTCGAAAATGGTGACGTCGCCATCTTCGTCGCCGATGTAGACTTTGCCGTCCACGACAAGAGGCGAGCCCCACGAGGCGGCGAACATATCGTGCGACCAGAGCAGGGTGCCGGTTGTGGCATCGACGCAATGGACCAGACCGCTGAAGTCGGCGAGGTACAACAGGTCGTCCTTGATCGTCACGGTGCCGATCGTGCGATGCAGTTTTTCTTCGAATTCGATCTTGTTGTTGTTATTCAGATCGTGTTCGGTGTATTTCCAGACCATTGCCGAGTTCGGATTGGTGATTTCCTTTTCACCATTTTCAGGAACGACAATCTGCAATCGGCGTTCGACGGCGGTCACATCGATAAGATTATCATCTTTGTCGACGGCGAGCGTGGGGCTGACGTCGACGTCGCCATCTTTGCCGGGCTCGACCCCTTTGTAGCGGGTCGGGTCGATGCACCACATCAGGCCGTCCCCTTCGCCGTGCTCGGGATCCTGTCCGACGGCGAGATAGACGAGGTCATTGTAGATCACCGGCGTGCCGATGATTTCGTTGCGTTTGCCCCGTCCGCCGGAACCGAGAATATAGCGAGATTCTTTCGGATTGCAGTCGAACTTCCAGAGGAGTTTGGCGTTGCCGTTGCCGTCGCCGGCCGGGTCGAAGCTGTACAACCAGGCGTCGCCGCCGGCGAACAGAACCTGGGCCTGGCCGTCAAACACACCGACGGCCGGGGAAGACCACTGTCCGTGAAGGATTCGTTCGCCGGGGTGCTTGTCGGTCCACAACAGTTTGCCGGTGTTCTTGTCGAGGGCGATAAAGCTCGGAGCATTGGGAGCAGGAATCGTGAAGTGCGATTCGTCGACGCCGTTCGACGTGCAGATGAGCAGCGTGTCGTCGATCGTCGTCAGAGAGCAACTGCACATGTTGTGCTGGGAGATCCCCAGCTCCTGCATCATGTCGTATTTCCAGATGATGTCGGCTTCGTCTTTGTTTTCGTTGGTCTCGTTGGTGTAAGGAGGATTGTTTTTACCGTCGTGAAAGCCTTCGGGGTCGAGGCATTGCACTTCACCGCGGCTGGTGACGAACCAGACCCGATCTCCCTCGGCGAATGCAGAACAGCAGATCCCCTGAAGAGGCCAATCGTGAACGCGTCCCGTCGGAAGTTTAGGACTCGAATGCTGCCATAAGAATTCGCCGGTCGCTTCGTCGAAACAGAGCAGGCAGCCGAGGTCGACGCTGCTGGGATATCGTTTCAGCCAGCCGCCGCCGTTGTTGGTGCCGATGAAAATCTTGCCGTTGGCGACGATGGGGTTGCCGTACGTCTGAGAGCCGAGTTTCGCCTGCCATTTAATATTGGTGCCGGCGTCGATATCCCAGGAATCGGGAATGTTGGTGCCTTCGGGGGTATTGTTGCGGAAGTTCGACCCAGCCCATTGCGGCCAGTCGTGCGTACCGACGTTGAGCTTGGCGATCGCATCGAGCGTGGTTTTAACGGGATCGAATTTCTCTTGAGCCTGAACCGGAGAAACGGCGATCGGCAATCCGATCAAACCAGAGAAGAGGGCGGCAAGAGTGAAGCGTTGCAAAGTCACGTTCATGACGGAATTACCTCGTTACGGTGCCTGGTGGGACAGTTTTCGGTGTGAATGATCCATATCGATCTTGAATTGGAAGTTCCCCATTATAGGAGGATACGAACGGCAGGAAACAGTCCTTTTTACTCGTTGGGAGTTACTTTGATGTTATCGAAGAAGACCTCGGCGTTTTTCGCATCGCCGGTTAATCCCGGGCTGCCGATCTCGTTGGCCGGTTCGTCTTCCCACGTGAGTTGCCAATCGGCAGGTTCGGCTTCGTCTCGCAGCCAGACTTTACCGCTGACGACCGCGACTTTTTTTCCGTCGCGATCTTCCAGTTTGACCTGCAGCTTCATCGTGTACCAGAGACCGGCCTTCCATTCGAACGGGGCGGTCTTGACTTTGATATCGTGCGAGACCCACGACGACGCTTTCAATTGCTGATGTTCTCCCATCAGATCGAACCGATATCGCTGGGCGATTAAACCGACGTCGGGCATTTTGTCTTTATTCGCGCGACCGCGAACGTCGGCCTGAATGGTATAATTCTGGTGCGGCACGTTCCCCATCCATCCCTGACTGCGGGTTCCCAGGGGAATCGTTGTGATCTTGGTCATCACGCCGTTACCCTGAATTTCGCGCGGTCCGCGATTCACCGTGAGTTCGATCCCTTTTTCGTCGGTTTTCGCCCAGTTCCAGCCGGTGAGAACCTGTTTGTCGACGAGCAACTGCATCGACTTATCCATCATTTCCTGTGCCTGTTCCATCGACTTGACGGTATCGATGACCTCGAGGTAACGAAGGAAATCATCCCATGTGCGCCGCGGTGCGACTTCGTTGTACGCGGCGACCGGTTTACCCGAGTTGATGAAACTCGTCATGAAGTAAATATAAAGTCGTGCCGCAAGCGGATCCTGCTCGTCGAGTTCGGTCAACAGATCGAAATCGACGGTGATGTGACGATAGCGGGCACCGACCCACGTGACGGGAATTTGTCCGTCGTCAAAGGTGAACGACCAGGGGAACTCGGGAACGACGCGAATTCTCGCAGTCCCTGTCAGTTCGCCGACTTTCGCCTGCACGTCGATCGCCGCATGAATCGGATCGGTCGGCGAGATGTATTTGCCGTCGGCACCGATCGATCCCGGTCCGGAAATCGTGTATTCGACATTTTCGCCGTATCCCACAAACTGGCCGCGGGCATTATACAGTCGCGCCTGGAATTGCTGATTCTGACCCGTCTTGAGCAGGTTTTCCGCAGGAACCAGCTGCACATGAACCGGCGTCTTGTCATCGGCCTGCGGCGCTTCCTGAGCGGATTCGGGTTGCGGATCGGCCGCAGGGGTGTGATCGGCGGTCCCCAGGCAATACATGTTGTCGCCGGTGGTCACATAAATTCGACCGTGCGAGACAATCGGCGAAGCATTCACCGGTTCATTCAATCGCAGCATCAACGTCTGTTCGACGCCGTCGTCGGTCGGTTTGAGGATGAAAAAGATGCCGTTTTCGTCGCAGGTGAAGATTTTTCCGTCGGCATAGAGCGGGCTGGCCCGACCGATTCGTCCGACCTTCTTGCTTGCGATTTCAGTACCGCTCTTCACGTCGACGATTTTCAAACCGGCAGAATCGTCGATGACGTAGAGGCGGCCATTCACTTCGAGCGGTGCGGTTTTGCCGACGGTCATTTCCTTGATCCGCCAGACTTCGCCATTTTCATTGAGATTGCCTCGTTTGGCAGCGTCGACGGCAAACAAGGCTCCCATCGCGGTGTCGTTGACGTTTTCTTCGCTGTGACCGCATATCACGTGATTGCCGACGACCAGCGGAGTCGTGTTGATGCCGCGCATCGAGGCTTTGTAACTCCAGAGTTCTTTGCCGGTCCGGGGTTGAAACCCATGCACACCGCCATCTCCCGATCCGAAGATGAGTTGCATTTCGCCGTCGATCGCCGCAATGACCGGGGAACTGTAGGTCGTATCGGTCGGCAGCGGCGTGGTACCTTCCATCCAGACCGCCTGTCCGTTGCGTTTGTCGAACGCGACAAACGTGTGCTGCGGCCGGGCTCGTTCGCCCCAGTTGATCATAACGGCGTTGATGATGACCAGATTTTCAAACACGATCGGAAAGTTCGTGCGTCCGCCGTAGGTACTGAGAAGACCGTATTCTTCGCTCAGCGAATGCTGCCAGACCGTGGCGCCGGTTTCGCCGTCGATACACTGGAATTGACCGCAGACCCCCAGGGCGAACACGTGACCGGTCGTCGGATCGCCGACAACGCTCGACCAGGCGACGCGCGTGTCGGGTACATCGGAGAGATAGACGTTGAAACGATTTTCCCAGAGGATCTCCCCTGTCGCGGCGTCGGCGCACACCACTTTTTCTCCTTCTTGCGGAGAATGAGGCTGGTCGCGACACAAGATATACAACTTGCCGTTCATGACGATCGGCGTCGATCGACTTGCCAGTGCCGGGCTCTTCCACAGCACGTTTTCCCCTTCCCCTTCGTGCGACCAGGTTTCGATCAAACCGGTTTCGCGCGAGATCCCGTTCATTTCTGGTCCGCGCCAATAAGGCCAGTCGAGCGGATCGATTTCCTTGACTTGAGCGACGGCCTCACCGCCGGCTCCCCAAATTGCTCCCAGGCAAACGAACCCGAATATCAGTTGTCCCATGAAATGGCGTTTTTTCATTGTTGCGATCCTGCCGTCAAAGACGAATTCGTGTGTTCACACAGCAACCAGTTCTTGATTCTCGTGGAGGAATCGGCGCTCTGTGGGATTGTTTAAACGTGCGGCACGTTCGTGGCGAAGTTCGCTCTCCCACCGTTGGGGCACGTCATCCTTGTGTTCCATCAACATTACCCAATGAGACCTTCGGCAGCAAGCAAGCCCCAGCCGTTTTAATGTGTACAAGTGCATCTGTTAAATGGTGGATTTGCTGCGGCGAAATTGTTGTCCTGCTCGGCGAGGGGGGGAGGGAGGCTCAAAGCCCGGTCTGCCGGCGTACGGGGAGTGTGCCCCACTCACGAAAAAGCCCCTGCCGGTTGAGCAGGGGCGTTCGTGGTTGGAGTGAATAGAAGAACGAACGAGGAAATTAGTTCTCTTCAGATTCTTCGGTCGCTTCCTCAGTCGATTCTTCCGTCGCAGATTCTTCACTGCTCTCGGTGCTTTCTTCGGAGGTCGCTTCTTCGCTCGACTCTTCAGTCGTTTCCTCAGCCGATTCTTCGGTGGTTGTTTCTTCTGCCGCTTCTTCCGAAGTGGCTTCTTCTTCCGTTGATTCCTCTTCGGTCGCTTCCTCAGTCGGTTCTTCCGAAGTTTCTTCGACCGCTTCTTCGATCGTTTCTTCTTCCGTCATTTCTTCTTCGTCGTTCATGGGAACTTCGGCACCGCCACCCGTCGTCGAGCCGGCTTCGTCGGTGGGGGGTGCGATATCTTTCGCAGCGTCAACGGGTGGGGCGCTGGACGGCGTTTCGCCTTCGGCGCATCCGGCGATCCACATCGTCAGACCGAGAAGCGAAAAGCAAACCCACAAATGATTCTTTTCTCCTAAACGCATGATCCTCTTCCTTTCACAATAAAACGAAAACTGTCGGAAATCTGTTGCTGAAAACGAAACACGTTCTCAAACCTGTGATTCTTTCATGAATGGTGTGCACTGTTCGGCGTTGCGATCAATCGGCCGATTCGCGCGGAGGCAACCTCCACGACCGACCTTTTCGACAGGAACCGTCCCTGACGGAAATCAGGTCTCATTCGCGCACACTCTGCACAATTGCAGAATGCATTAAACGACACGGGGGACACGAATTCAACCCTGCGCACGAAACATCCGTTCTGTCGCCGGCGATTTCAGCATCGATGTACCGATGAAATCCAGGCCTGCCCTCGTCTCGTTCAGGGCCAGTGGCAGGGGACGATGATCTGGGGAGACTGATGTTCTATAATTAAACATATCTGTAAAACAGGACGAGTTTCAAGGGCATTCGCCATCTGGTTTCTCGCTGCCGATCAACCCCTTTGCCTGACAATATACGCCACGTCAGGCATCGATTACGGGGGTGTCGAATGGCGATTCTTTTTCCAGAACTGCCGGAGGGGCTGTCGCCAGTTGATACAATGCCCCGATCACACGGGCTGCGGTTTCGCCATGTTCTGTCTCCAGGATCACCTGCAATTGGTGACAGATCGTTCGTTTGCGATTGATCTGTTCGGCGGCGAACAAGATCCCCTCTTCGGTCATCGCTCCCCCCACGCCGAACGTGCTGTAGAGTTCGTCCCAGTCGTCGTTCGTCCATTCGGAAAACAAGCGGGGAGTTGCCTGAAAAACGCTGTAAACCAGGCCGTTTAGCATCAAATTCAGTTCGCGGTCGTAATTCCGCGAGCGGAGCGGCTCTGTCTGCTCCTCGTGAAGAGAGGGTTCGGCTTTTGGATTACCGGACGCCCGGCCGGAGTCGAGATCTTCGACGGCGACCCCCAGGGTGTCGGCGATTTGGCGCAAGGTCTTGGCCCGGGGGGTAGCCGTCTTCCCCGTTTCGAGCAAATACATCGTCGTCCGCGAAACGCCCGCCCGTCGGGCGAGTTCGTCGACGTTCCATCCTCGCTGTAATCGCAGTCTGCGCAAGCGATGCATCAACATCCGATCCTCTCCCTTTCGACAGCAAGCACTGTGATATCGCCGAGGAGTTGAAATTAAACATTATTGAAATTATATATTGATCCCGTGTTCACTGCAAAGTATACTGTAGTGCACATTCATCGTCCAGTCTGATGCACGGTCGGTTGTTGCCGGTCTGCCGGTATTTCTCACTTTTACTCGGAGAGCACTATGGTTCGCGAGGCCCGCTTGTCCCGTTTCGATCTCCCCCATTCTGGATTTCTACCTGGTTGCGATCTTTTCGAGGAAGGGGACGACTTCTGGCAAGGACTTGATCCCACCATTCGACCCTCTAAGCAGACCCGTCGCAAAAAGAAGCGGACTGACAGGAGAACGCCTCAGCATCACTCCGCTCGAAACGACCACCGCGTGCAATGAAGGTCTCCGTCAATTCAGTTCGTCTCGTCATTCTCATTTCGAAAGGAACGGCATGATCGACTCGTCCGAACTCCGCAAGCAGATTTCCATTTTTATTCCCCTCTCCGACTGGCGGGCGATCCGCGAAGAAGCCGCCCGCCGAGGCGTTCCCATGACTGAACTCTGCCGTCAGTGGATGGCAAATGACCTGAAACGTCTGCGAAACAGTCAGGCATCGCCATCCCTCGATTGACCACGCATCGATTGACACATTCGATACGTACCTTGATTTCGGTAAACGTGATTGAACTCCCCTATTCTTAAGAGGCCCACGATGGACAACTCGACAATGACATCAAACACTCCGATAACTCTTCCCTTCCCCTCGCGATTTTTCTCGCCTCGACGGCGGTATCCCAGTGATCTCAACGATTCGCAATGGAAGCGGGTCTTAACAGTATTGTCGGCGGGTACCGAGATCAGTCGGCAGCGGCAGGTCGATCTCCGCGAAGTGCTCAACGGCATCAACTATCGTTGGACGACCGGTTGCGTCTGGCGGATGTTGCCTCACGATCTGCCGCCGTGGGGAACCATCTACGCCTATTATCGCAAGTGGCAACAAGCAGGTTTGCTCCCCTCGATCCGTCGCGAACTCACCTGTCGGAAGTCGCGTCCCCGGAATTCGCACGCTCCGACGACGAATTCGGAGAAACGAATCCCACCGTGCCGTCGCGAATCCCCGGCGTTTCCGACGTCGACCGACCCGCGCGTCGACCCGGATCGCAGCGAAACCGGCAACCTGGCGTCGGTCGGAATGCGGCAAGAGACTCTGAAATGAACCGGGAACCCCGGTAAACCACCGAGTCGCTCGCTCTCTGGGTGCGAGTTGTAAGATGTTGTGTGTTAATGCATTAAGGATTCATGTTGCCTGAAATTGACCGGCGCGGTAGAACTCCGCTCCCTCGGAATACGATGCACCTCATGTGACGCACTTCCGCGGGAGCATTTCGCTTCTCTCGCTGCTCAGACGACGGGACCATTCGACGTGACGACGTTCGACCTCTATTTGATCCGACGATTCTTGCATGTCTTCATCATCGGATTCATTTCGCTGTTCGGTCTTTATGTCGTCATGGATGGTTTTACCAACGTCGACAACTTTCAAGGGCTCCTGGGTCCGGGGGAAGGGATCGGCCGACTCCTTTTTATCATGGGGCGTCACTATCTGTTTCAATCGAGTTACTTCTTCGGGTTAATCGGTCCGATTCTCGTCGTGATTTCGACGATGGTTGTCTTCGGATTGCTGCAGAAGCACAGCGAGATTTACCCGATTCTCTCCGCCGGCGTGCCGACATTTCGATTGATGTTCCCTCTGCTGGGGGTTACCTGCACGGTGCTGCTGCTTATCGCCGCCAATCAGGAACTGGTCATTCCGCAGATCGCTCATCAGTTGCAAAAGCCGCAGGAGTTTCAGTTGGGAGGAGTCCGTAAAGTGACCCCGGTTCACGATGCGGCGACCAACATTCTGATGACCGCCCACGAGTTGAGCCTCTTCGATAAAACGCTCAAACAGGCCGAATTCGTTTTGCCGATTCCCGATATCGCCGAGGAGTTGACGACGCTCAAGGCCGAAGAAGCGAAGCGTCTGGAAGCGACCGGTTCGAGACCGGCGGGCTGGTTGCTGAGAAACGCCCGCCCCACGTGGGAACGGCTTCATCTTTCGGAACAGGGGCGCAAGGTGATCTACCCCGTCGAGCACGAACCGGGCATGGTTTTTCTGATTTCGGAAATCGAACTCGATCAGTTCTGCGATCAGCAGACCAGCCATCGCATGCTCTCGACCAACGAAGTGATCGATCGTCTGAAAATTCCCGCCGCGACCGCCGGAGCGTTTTCGCAACTGGTCATCACGCTGCACGAACGGCTGACGAGTTGGCTGGTAACGCTGCTCGCCGTTACGATTACGATTCCGCTGATCGTCCGTAAAGAAAAGCTGAGTCTCGTCGGCAATCTGGCGACCTGCGTCGCGGTGCTCGCGCTGGTTCTCGGCATCACCGAAGGGAGCTACTACCTCGGCCGAGCCCACGTCGTATCCCTCGACCTGGCCGCCTGGCTCCCGGTCATCTTCTGCGGCGGCCTGAGTGCGACGTTGTCGACGAAAGTGCAGACGTAAAAAAGTGGGATTTCTCGTCTTCGCAGCGTGGCGGGTGGCTGGGACGCACATCGGCGTTAGAGAGATTTGACACAGCGAATTCGCGATCATCGACCATGCATCGAAAAGTCCTGATGGTCCCAGTCATTTGTGATCACGCTTCATAAACCATCGACTGGGGCCGTGGATGTCGTTTATGATATCAACACCTCTTGCGAGATCGATGGTGCCGGGTGCCTCGGTTGGCGTGATACGGCATAGCTCCCCGAATTCATTCGTGCCACGGCTCTGCGAGCCGTGAAAATGAAGTGGGATCGCTGGGTAGCCCGGACAGCTTTGTGTCCGGGTGCCGCAGGCACACGAGGTCTTCGGCTGTTATTGTCTTTTTGAAGAAACGAAAAACTGACGACGCATACTTCATTTGTCGTTCAATGGTCTCTTGCCATTTCACGGATTGGGTGGCGAGTAACCAGAGCGAACCGCGAAGACCCTCTTATCGCTGCGCGACCCGGACACAAAGCTGTCCGGGCCACCCGTCATCCTCACGGCGTTCCTTCGGACATTCGGTCATTGGGATTTGATTCGTCATTCGGATTTCGACATTCGACATTCCGGATGAAAGGGATCCTCATCCGGCCTGCGGCCACCTTCTCCCCGAGGGAGAAGGAATTTTCAGCGGGGTACCACCGGTTGCTTGTCAACCGGTGTCGCGCAGCGATACGAGG